>JBQCDC010000207.1:0-22719 GCA_051961575.1 Marmoricola sp. | reverse complement strand
TCCTTCGTCACATCGAGCGGTGCGCTGCCCTGGTCCACGTGATCGACATGGCCACGATGGAGCCCGGCCGTACACCCCTCGACGACCTCGAGGTCATCGAGGCCGAGCTGGCCCGCTATGGCGGTCTCGAGGATCGTCCCCGGCTCGTTGCGCTCAACAAGGTCGACGTTCCCGACGGCCGCGACCTCAGCGACATCGTGATCGAGGACTTCAAGAAGGCCGGCTGGGAGGTCATCCCGATCAGTGCCGCCTCGCACGAGGGCCTGCGCGAGCTCACCTTCGCGATGGCGCAGATCGTTGCCGCCCGACGCAGTGCCGCGCCCGCGGTCGAGCCCGTGCGCATCGTGCTCAAGCCTGCGGCGACCGCGGGCGGTGCCGAGTTCACGGTCGTCGAGACGGGTGACGGTTGGGTAGTCCGCGGCGAGAAGCCCGAGCGTTGGATCCGTCAGACGGACTTCAGCAACGACGAGGCCGTCGGCTTCCTGTCGGACCGCCTCAACCGCCTCGGTGTCGAGACGCGTCTGCTCGAGCTGGGTGCCGAGGAGGGCGACACGGTCATCATCGGGGAGTCCAACAACAGCGTCGTCTTCGACTTCAAGCCCGGCATCGACGCCGGTGCCGAGAACCTCGCGCGACGCGGTGAGGACCACCGCTTCGAAGAGGACCGTCCCGCGGCTCAGCGTCGTCGCGCGATCGCCGAGGCCATGCCCGCTCGACATGAGTTCGAGACGCGCGCCGACGTCGCCCGTCGTCTGGACAACCCCGACTGGGTCGGACCTGAGGACGAGGACTGATGAGGTCCGCGGTCGCGGCCGCCAAGCGCGTCGTGGTGAAGGTGGGCTCGTCCTCGCTGACCACGACCGAGGGCGGCCTCGACGAAGCTCGCGTCTCGTTGCTGGTGGAGTCGCTCCTCGCGATTCGGGAGCGGGGCGCGGATCTCGTCCTCGTCTCGTCCGGTGCGATCGCGGCCGGCCTCGCGCCGCTGCGACTGAGTCGCCGTCCCTCGGACCTCGCCCGTCAGCAGGCGGCCGCCTCGGTGGGCCAGGGCCTCCTCGTGCACCGCTACACCGAGGAGTTCGCCAAGCACGGTCTGGTCACCGGGCAGGTGCTTCTGACGGTCGATGACATGGCGCGACGCGCGCACTATCGCAATGCCCAGCAGACATTCACGACCCTGCTGGACCTGGGCGCCGTGCCGATCGTGAACGAGAACGACACCGTCGCGACCTCCGAGATCCGGTTCGGTGACAACGACCGCCTCGCGGCACTGGTCGCTCACCTCGTTCGCGCCGATCTGCTGATCCTGCTCTCGGACGTCCAAGGCCTCTACGACGGCCCCCCAAGCCGCGAGGGCTCGCAGCTCATCGGGGACGTGGAGGACCTCTCCAAGCTCGACGGCGTCGAGATCGGGGGAGTCGGGTCGCACGTGGGCACCGGAGGAATGGTGACCAAGCTCGATGCGGCGCGGATCGCCACCGAGGCCGGAATCCCGGTCGTTCTGACCTCGGCCGCCCATGCCTCCGATGCCATCGCGGGCGAGCCGGTCGGCACCTACTTCCACGCCAGCCCGCAGCGCCGTTCCGCGCGCGAGCTGTGGCTGACGCACGCGAGCGAGCCCAAGGGTCGCCTGACTCTTGACGACGGAGCGGTCGCGGCGATCACCAAGAGGAAGGCATCTCTCCTGGCAGCGGGCATCGTCTCGATCGACGGCACCTTCGACGCGGGCGAGACTGTCGACCTGGTCAACACCGACGGCGTGGTCATCGCTCGTGGGCTGGTGAACTTCGACGCCACTGAGCTACCTCGGTTGCTCGGTCGGAACAGCCGCGAGCTGGCCGCCGAGCTCGGCGAGGGCTACGAGCGTGAGGTCGTGCACCGCGACGACCTCGTGGTCCTCCCCGGATAATGCGGCCTGCCCGGATAACCTACGGCCATGTCTGAGACGCCCCTCGAAGCGCTGGTTCGCGATGCCTGCGTGCGCGCCCGGACAGCCAGTCTCGACCTCGCCCAGGCGACCAGGGCACAGAAGGACACCGCGCTCCACGCCATGGCCGACGCGCTGGTGTCGAACTCCGGGGCCATCCTGACGGCTAACGGCATCGACATCGCTGCCGCGGAGGCTGCCGGGGTGGGCGGACACCTGATCGACCGCCTCCGTCTCGACGATGCTCGGGTGGCCGCGATGGCGTCCGGACTGCGCGAGGTCGCCGGTCTTCCGGACCCGATCGGCGAGCTGGTTCAGGGGTCGACGCTGGCCAACGGCCTCGAACTGCGCCAGGTGCGCGTGCCCTTCGGCGTGGTCGGGATCATCTACGAGGCGCGACCCAACGTCACCGCCGATGCGGCCGGCATCTGCCTCAAGAGCGGCAACGCGGCTCTGCTGCGCGGCTCCTCGAGCGCGCTGAACTCCAACCAGGCGATCGTGAAGGTCCTCCGTGACGCGTTGACGGAAGCCGGCCTGCCAGCAGATGCGGTCCAGCTCGTCCCCGGCGAGGGCCATGAGGCTGCCGGGTACCTCATGCGAGCCCGTGGTCTCGTCGATGTCCTCATTCCTCGCGGTGGCGCGGGCCTGATCGCCTCGGTGGTCGAGGGCTCGAGCGTCCCCGTCATCGAGACCGGTGTGGGCAACTGCCACGTCTACGTCGACGCTGACGCGGACCTCGGCATGGCGCTCAAGATCGTCATGAACTCCAAGACGCACAGGCCCTCGGTCTGCAACTCCGCCGAGTCGCTCCTCGTGCACCAGAAGATCGCCGACGAGTTCCTTCCGCGCGTCGTGAAGGCGCTTCAAGACGCAGACGTCGAGATCCGTGGCGATGAGTCGTTCACGCGCTTCGACGGCGTCGTCCCCGCGTCGGATGACGACTATGCCGAGGAGTTCCTTGCCCTGCAGATGTCGGCCGCCGTCGTGCCCGACCTGGACGCCGCGCTGGCGCACATCCGCCGGTTCTCCTCGCAGCACACCGAGGCCATCGTGACCAACTCGCAGGAGGCCGCCCGTCGCTTCGTCGCGGGCGTCGATGCGGCGGCCGTGATGGTCAACGCCTCCACGCGCTTCACCGACGGCGGCGAGTTCGGCTTCGGGGCCGAGATCGGCATCTCCACCCAGAAGTTGCACGCGCGCGGGCCGATGGGTCTGCGCGAGATGACGTCGACCAAGTACGTCGTGACCGGAGATGGTCACGTCCGGTGAGCTTCCTCTGGTCAACGTTCGGCTTTGGCCTGCTCTCAGCCGTCATCCCGATCTTCAACATGGAGGTCTACGTTGTCGCCATCTACAAGCTCGTACCGCACAACTGGTTCTACATCCTGCTGATCGCCTTCGTCGGGTCCTTGGGTCAGAACATCGGGAAGCTCGTCTGGTACTACGCGGCCGAGGGTGCGCTCCGCATCAAGTGGATCGAGGATCGGCTGCGGGATCCTGAGCGTCAACAGAGCATCGAGAAGTGGCGTTCGCGGGTCGAGGGACGCCCGGTCTTCAGTGGCTTTCTGGCCTTCACCTCCGCGGCGACAGGCATCCCGCCCATCACCGCGATGGCTCCGGTCGCCGGCGTTCTGCGGATGAATGTGGCGATCTTCTTCTTCGCGGGGCTGGTCGGCCGCACGCTGTTCCTCTGGGCCATCCTCATCGGGGCGGGCGCTGTCTTCCACCTGTTCTGAGCCCCGGTAGAGTGTCCGCCATGTCGAACCTGCTCGTTATCAGCCTTGAGGCCACGAAGGGCGCCGGAGCCACGCCCTACATCATCGGCGGTGGCATTCTGCTCGGCCTGATCGTCCTCATGCTGATCACCGTCGCCATCGGCGGCGGCCGCGAGCACTCCTGACCGTGTCCACGTCTCCCCAGCGCCGGATAGGCGTCATGGGGGGTACCTTCGACCCGATCCACCACGGCCACCTCGTGGCCGCATCGGAGGTCTTGTGGTCGCTGGAGCTCGACGAGGTCGTCTTCGTCCCCACCGGGGAGCCGTGGCAGAAGTCCGCGAGGCAGGTCACGTCCGCGGAGCACCGGTACCTGATGACCGTGATCGCCACGGCCTCCAATCCACGCTTCACGGTCTCGCGCGTCGACATCGACCGCGGCGGGCCGACCTACACCGTCGACACCCTGCGCGACCTGGCCCAGGTCTACGCGGACGCGGAGCTCTTCTTCATCACCGGAGCGGACGCGCTCGCCGAGATCTTCGGCTGGCGCGATGCCGACGAACTGTTCGAGCTCGCGCAGTTCGTCGGCTGTACCCGGCCCGGTTTTCCCCTGGACCAGGGGCTGGTGGACGCCCTGCCGTCCGGGAGAGTGCTTATCCTCGAGATTCCCGCGCTGGCGATCTCGTCCAGCGACTGCCGGCAGCGCATCGCCGTCGGTGAACCCGTTGACTACCTTGTTCCTGACGGGGTCGTTCAGCACATCGCCAAGTACGACCTCTATCAACCCAAGGAGCGCTCGTGATCTCTGATCGAGCTGCCGTTCTCGTTCGCGAAGCGGCCCTGGCCGCGGCCGACAAGCTGGCTGAGGACATCGTCGCCTTCGACGTCTCCGAACAGCTCGCGATCACCGATGCGTTCGTGATCTGCTCGGCCAGCAACGAGCGTCAGGTCGGCGCGATCGTCGACGCGGTCGAGGAGCGCCTGCGTGCTGTCGACGCCAAGCCGCTGCGCCGTGAGGGCGAGCGCGAGGGTCGCTGGGTGCTGCTCGACTACTACGACATCGTCGTGCACGTGCAGCACGTCGAGGAGCGCGCGTTCTACGCTCTCGAGCGCCTGTGGCGCGACTGCCCGACCATCCAGCTGCCCGCGGAAGTGCGCGCATCGCGATGAGCCGCCGGCTGGTTCTGCTGCGCCACGGCGAGACTGACTGGAACGCCGCTCGCCGGATCCAGGGGCAGCTGAACTCCGAGCTGAACGAGACCGGCTTGGCCCAAGCGTCGGCGGTCGCGCCGGCCCTCGCGTCGCTGAACCCGCGCGTGCTGTGGACCTCGGACCTCCACCGCGCCCTACGGACCGCCGAGATCGTGGGGGAGGCCTGCGGGCTCACGCCGATCGCTGACGAGCGTCTCCGCGAGTACGCACTGGGCTCGCTCGAGGGCCTCACCCACGATGAGTACTTCGCCCAGGATCCCGACGGGTTCGCCGTGTTCCGTGCGGCCGAGTGGGGAGCGATCTCGGAGATCGAGTCGCCCGACGACGTGGCGAAGAGATTCGTGGCCTGTCTGACCGATCTCGTCACCGAGCTCGGACCGAACGATCTGGGCGTCGCGGTCGCTCACGGCGCGGCGATCCGGACCGGACTCGTCGCCTGGCTCGGTTGGCCGGTGGCCACGTCGCGTGACTTCCGAGCGCTCGGGAACTGCGCCTGGGTCGAGTTGGAGGAGCGGCAGAACGGGGAGTGGGCGCTGGGCGCCTACAACCTGAGCTCTTCGTGACCCTCCGATTTCCCTCTCGGGCAGGCGTTGGCTAACATTCTCCGAGTTGCCCGGAGACGGGTCATGGGGCTGTGGCGCAGCTGGTAGCGCATCTGCATGGCATGCAGAGGGTCAGGGGTTCGAGTCCCCTCAGCTCCACTTCACGCGAGAGAGTCCGTGCTTCGGCACGGGCTCTCTCGCCATTTCACCCGTGGATGCGTCGGTGCCGAGGTGTCAGGCCCGCGGCAGCTGACTGAGCGCTCGCAGGTTTGAGAGCTCGTCCGTCGGGGCACTTCTTAGGTGCGTGTGCGACCGCGCCCGCCGGAACAGAGGAGCCAGACGATGATCGCGTTGGGTGTGTTGCTGCTGATTCTGGGACTGATCACGGGGATCGGCGTTCTGTGGTCGATCGGCGTGATCGTCCTGATCGTAGGCTTGGTGCTGGCCGTTCTGGGGGCGTTCGGCCGTCCGTTGGGCCCCCGATCCCATTACTGGTGATCACCGGTCCGCCCGCCGCTCCGAACAGGTACGCCCGAGGCATGAACGAGTCGATCCGCCCTTCGCGGCCGCTGAGGCGTGCGTGGCTCGGCTCTGCGGCCGTCGGGTTGGGCCTCGCATTGAGCGGTTGTGCGCCGACGAGCCACTACGCCTCCGCGACGGCACAGCTGCTCCAACAGCGCGTGCTGGGTGTCGCGGTGTCTGCGCAGGCTCACCAATACGCCGGTGCGCTGCGACAGCTCGATCAGGTCGAAGTCGCTGATGACCAAGCCCTCAGCAACGGGACCATCACTCGCGCCCGCCACGACGCGATCGTGGCATCCATCGTCCAGGTTCGGGCGGACCTCGCAGCGCTCGAGGCCGCGGCGAAGGTGAGCGGGACGCCGTCGCCTCCCAAGGAACATGGCCACGGAAACGGTGGCGGCGACGGCGGCGACGGAAACGGCGGCGGAGGCGACTGAGCGATGCGCACTCCGGACAGAGCCGACGAGCCCTTGGTGTGGGAGGGTCTCGTCGGGCAACTCCTCGCACAGCGCTACCGGGTCGCGCAGCGCATCGCGCGCGGCGGGATGGCGAGCGTGTATCGCGCGCGCGACGAGCACTTGGGCAGGGATGTCGCGCTCAAGGTTTTCCACCGCGGTCTGACCTCGCCCGAGGACCTGCGGCGGCAGCGAGGCGAGGTCAATCATCTGGCCCGCCTGGCGCATCCCAATCTGGTGACCCTGTACGACGCGATCTCAGAGGAGGGTGAGCCAGGCTTCCTCGTGCTCGAATATGTCCGCGGTCGCGACCTGCGCGCACGGATGCAGGCCGAGCCGCTGCCCCTGGCCGACCTCGCTGCGATCGGCCGCGACATCGCCGACGCCCTGGCGTATCTCCATAGCCGGGGCGTCGTCCACCGCGACATCTCGCCCGGGAACATCCTGCTGCCCGCCGCCACCCCGCGTGATCGCGGCATCGCTGCCAAGCTGACGGACCTCGGGATCGCGCGGGTGGTGGACGCAGGTCAGATCACGGCAACCGAGACCTTGCTGGGTACGGCGGCCTACCTCAGTCCGGAGCAGGTACGCGGACACGCGGTCTCCGGCGCCAGCGACATCTATTCGCTCGGCCTCGTGCTCCTCGAGTCCCTGACCGGTCGGAGGGCCTTCGGAGGGCCGGCGACCGAGTCCGCCCTGGCACGGCTCCACCACGATCCCGACATCCCCGACCACCTCCCCGCCGAATGGCGCGACTTGATCTTCGCCATGACCATGCGAGATCCCGAGCAGCGGCCGAGCGCGGCAGAGGTTGCGCAGCGGCTCGGCGAGGTCAGCCTCTCCTCGGGAGCGGTGACGACGGCGGAGCTCACCGAGCCTCTATTCATCCCGCCGCACTCGCGACCCACCGGCTCCTCGGAGACGCGGGTACTCGACGTCACACCCGCCAGAGTCCGCTGGGTGCCGATCGCGGTCGCGGCAGTACTGGTCGTCGCCCTGGCGCTCGTGCTGCTCGCGGTCCTGCCCGGGGACCAGAAGGCCGCCGCCACGAAGCTCAGGTATCCGGCCGTGCCCGGACGGCTCGGCACCCACCTGGCCCAGCTCGAGCACGACGTCTCGCCCCAGAGCAATGAGTAGCAACGGAGGGATGACCCTCCTATCAGTGGGTACCGCCCTTGTTGGACGAGTTCGAGTGGAGGAGTGATGGCTGTGCTTCCAGGAAGAAAGCGGAAATCTCGACTGCAGACTGCGATCGAGGAGGTTGCCGACGCAGCGCGCGGCATAGCCGAGCAGGCGACGGACGCGGCTCCGCGGGTCGCCAGCGAGGTAGCCAAGAGGTCGACCGACCTCGGATCGCAGGTCGGGGAGAAGATGAGCGACGTGGTGGGCACCGTCGCTCAGGAAGGGCAAGCTCTCATGGAGCGACACGACAAGAAGAGCAGGGACAAGGCGGTTTCGCGGCAACGACCCCGCAGGCACCGGCTGCGCAAGTTGGTGCTGCTCACGGGTGGAGGCGCTCTGGCCGCGTACTTCCTCGACCCGCAGAACGGCGGCGAGCGACGGGCCGACGCCCGACGCCGGATCAGCAGATCCGCTGATGTGATGGGTGACGGCCTGGACCGCGGCGCGCACGCGGCCCATCAGGCGGCCGTGGCGACCGGACCCGCCGCGACCAACCCGCTCGCTTGAGCTGATCGTTGCCGCGTGGCGGCGGGTTATCTGAGACGCCTGCCCGTCGTCCGTTCACCTCGGCTTCCGACCGACTTCAAATGCGGCCCACATGAGGGCCATGTCGTCTCCATAACTTCGACGTGTGCGGCACCAGCCTGGGCACGTCGGATCGCGTTGTCGAGAGATGACGTTGACGGCGTGTTGGAACGTCATCGCGGGGCAGCTGGTGGCCGCGTTTCTCTGGCACTCCCACCCCTTGAGAAAGGCGTCTCATCCATGCCAGTAACACGCAAGTTAGGTCACCACATCCGGCGCAAGCCGCTCATCGCTGCGGTTGCCGTCACGGCCGTCGCCGCCAGCGCCGGCGTCGCTTTCGCCCAGACCAACCAGCTCGGCTTCGGGCAGGTCGGTCAGACCAACTCGCTCGGCCAGATCGTCGCGAGCGACCAGGTCATCAACCCCATCGGTCAGCACCTCGTCATCAACGACGGCAAGATCATGGGCTCGACGGTGAGCCCTGACGGCAGCCACCTGGCCGCGTCCGTCGCCGACGGTCCGTACGCCCTCGACATCGTGAACCTGAGCACGCACACCGTCCAGCAGCACATCGGGCACAACAGCTCGGCTGACCTCCAGATCCCCGGCAACTCGGTCGGCCAGGTCGCGCCCAGCTACTCGCCCGACGGCAAGCAGCTGTGCCTGGGCCAGAGCAACGGCAACACCAAGTTCACGCTGAACACCGACGGGACCCTGTCCAACCCCGTAGCCGTGAACATCCCCACCCAGAACGGCCAGCAGGCGCTCGTGGGCGCGGCTGTCTTCTCCTCCGACGGCAGCACGGTCTACTCGGCAGTGAACGGCCAGAACCGCGTGGTCGCTATCGACGCGGCCACCGGCAACATCACCCAGAGCTGGGCGACCGGAATCGCGCCGCGCGGGATGGTCCTGGTCGGCGGCAAGCTCTACGTCAGCAACGAGGGTGGGCGTCTCGCCAACTCCAGTGACACGACGATGAACTCGTACGGAACCCAGGTCCCGGCCAACGGTCAGACCGGCAGCAGCACCACCGGAACGGTCAGCGTCATCAACGTGGCCCAGCCCTCGGCGGCGGTGAACAGCATCGATGTCGGCCTGCACCCGACGGACGTCTATGCCAAGGGCGGCGCTGTGTTCGTCACCAACACGAACAGCAACAGCGTGTCGGTCATCGACGCGTCCAAGGACGCGGTGGTCCAGACCATCACCACCGAGCCCTGGACCGCAGCCAAGGTTGGCTACGAGCCCGACGCGGTGACGCTGACCGACGACGGCCACCTGCTCGTCACCCTCGGACGTGCCAACGCGGTCGCGGTCTACAACTACACCTCGGCTCAGCAGCCCGTCAGCTACCTCGGTCTGCTCCCGACCGATTACTTCCCGGCCGAGGTCGCCACGGTGGGCAACTCCGTCGTGGTCTCCAACACCCGCGGCATCGACGCACGGCGCTCGGCAGGCCCCGGCCACGGCACGCACGACACCACGTCGAGCGTTCAGTGGTTCACGATGCCGAACGACCACGCCATCAACGGCTGGACCGCGAAGGTCTTCGCCCAGAACGGCTGGAACGGCAACTCGCTGCAGCTGGCGAACGGCAACCCCAACGTGGCGCCGGTTCCCGTTCCGGTGAAGCTCGGCGACCCGTCGACGATCAAGCACGTGTTCCTGCTGGTCAAGGAGAACCGCACCTACGACCAGGTCTTCGGTGACATGCCGCAGGGCAACGGCGACTCGGCCTTCACCACGTTCGGCGCGAACGTCACTCCGAACCAGCACGCGCTGGCCTCGCAGTTCGGTCTCTACGACAACTTCTACGACGTGGGCACCAACTCCGCGGAGGGTCACAACTGGCTCATGCAGTCCGACGACCCGGAGTACACCGAGTCCTCGGCGGGTGAGTACACGCGCAGCTACGACACGGAGAACGACGTCCTGGGCCACCAGAGCAGCGGCTTCATCTGGAGCGGTGCTGAGGCGGCGGGCAAGTCGGTCAAGGACTACGGCGAGTTCCTGTCGATCGAGAACAAGCCGTCCGGTGCGACGTGGCAGAAGTACTACTGCGACGCGAAGAACATGATGGCGACCGGCGAGCCTTCGCAGTACCCGATTCAGGTCGGCTCGGCCATCCCGTCGCTGGACAAGATCGCGGTGCCTGGGTTCCCGCAGTTCGACCTGACCGTTCCGGACATCTACAAGGAGCAGGTCTGGGCACAGGACTTCGCCAAGAACGGTCCTGCGGCGCTCAACATGTTCTGGTTCTCCAACGACCACACCGGCGGCCCGATCAGTGCCGCAGGAGCCGTTGCTGACAACGACCTCGCCGTGGGTCGGATGGTCGACACCATCTCGCACAGCAAGTACTGGAAGGACTCGGCGATCTTCGTGGTCGAGGACGACTCCCAGGCGGGTCTGGACCACGTCGACGGTCACCGCGCGCCGGTTCAGGTCATCAGCCCGTGGGCGTTGCACGGTGCGACCGACAACCACTACTACTCGCAGATCACGATGATGCGCACCATCGAGCAGATCCTCGGCATCCACCCGATGAACCAGCTCGACACTGCGGCGACCCCGATGTACGGAGCGTTCACCAACACGCCCGACTACACGCCGTTCAACGCCGTTCCGAACCGGACGTCGCTGACGCTCGGCCTGTCCGGAAGCAACGTGCCGAGCTGCGGCGCCGACACCCCGGCCACGTCGACGGCGAACGCTGCCCCGGCTCAGAAGGTCGCGTTCGTGCCCGCCTCGATGCAGAAGGTGGCCGCCGCGTGGACCGCGTGGCAGTCGAAGCAGCGCCTGACCGGAAAGAACGCGGTGGAGGACTTCGCCAACAACAACCAGATGAACCGCTTCACCTGGTACCAGACGACCAACTGGTCGAAGCCGTACCCGGGCGACTCGAAGGTTCTGACGCCGAACCAGGTTCCGCTCGGCTAGAACTTGAGCTGACCTGAGAGCAGGGCCTCTGTCCGGTAACCCCGGACAGAGGCCCTGACTAGTCTCAGGTCATGGCGGACGCACTCAACCTGGACTTCAGCTCGGCCGTTCAGCAGGTCGCCTGGGTCGCCGACGGCACCTGCACCGCCCGCGACCTGGTCGAGCACTCCCTGTCGAGGATCGCGACGCTCGATCCCCACCTGAACGCCTTCGCCTTCGTGCGTTGGGAGGATGCCCGGCGAGAGGCCGACGAGCTGGATGTGGAGATGGGCTCCTCGGGTCCGAGGGGTCCGCTCCACGGCCTTCCGATCGCGATCAAGGAGGAGAACGACGTCGCGGGGATCCCGACGCAGTTCGGCGGTGGCGCCAACGGCGTTCCAGCCAAGCAGGACTCCGAGGTGGTGCGCCGTCTACGGGCGGCGGGCGCGGTGGTCGTCGGGACCACGCGGATGCCCGAGTTCGGGATCTGGCCGTACACCGAGTCGGTTGCTCACGGCTGGACACGGAACCCGTGGGACCTCAACCGCTCGACGGCGGGCTCGAGCGGCGGGACCGCAGCCGCCGTCGCGTCCGGCATGGTCGCGGTGGGGATCGGCGGTGACGGCGGCGGCTCGATCCGGCTGCCGTCCAGCTGGTGTGGCCTCTTCGGGCTCAAGCCTCAGCGGGGACGGGTGAGCCTCGCGCCGAACGCGGACCTGTGGCGCTCGCTCGGCGTGATCGGCCCTCTGGCGCGCACGGTCGAGGACAGCGCCTTGATCTACGACGTGATCTCCGGTCCGACAGCGACGGATCGCTTCGCCGCTGGTCCGATGGCCTCGACGATGCTGGCCGCTGCGCGAACTCCGCTCGGGCGACCGCTCCGGATCATGGTGTCGGCGAAGAACCCTATGGGCGGGCCGGACGCGGACGCCGACACTCTGGACGCGCTCATGCGCACTGCCGACGACCTTCGACGCCTGGGGCACGAGGTCATCGAGGACGATCCCCACTATCCGTCGCTCGGTCTGCCCTTCCAGGTCCAGGTGGCCGCGGGCGTGCGCGACGAGGCACGGCGGGTGGCGCACCCCGAACTGCTCGAGCGCCGAACCCGCACGCTGCTCCGACTCACCGGGGTGGGTGCGATGCTGGGGCGTGCGGGGGAGAAGATCGGCCGCCGTCGGGGCGAGGCATTCGTCGCCGAACTGTTCTCGCAGGTCGATCTGCTCCTGATGCCGACCACGCCGACAACGGCCAAGCCGATCGGCCAGCTGAACGGTGTGGGTGCCCTTGCCGCGACCCGCAAGGCGTCGGGGACCGCGTCCTTCACGTCAATGTGGAACGTCTGTGGCAACCCGGCGGCGTCCGTGCCGGCCGGCTTCACCGACGCCGGCCTTCCCTTGAGCGTGCAGGTCGTCGGGCCTACGGACGGCGAACCCCTCGTCCTCGCGCTCTCCGCGCAGCTAGAGGCCACGCGTCCTTGGGCGGTGCGGCGGCCGGCGGTGCGTCCGTAGGCAAGTCTCCGCCCACCCCGTAGCCTGGCAAGCATGGCGGCTGAAGACACGGCCTTCGTCGGATCGATCCCGGCGGTCTACGAGCAACTGCTCGTGCCGATGGTCTTCGCTGAGCCCGCGCAGCACCTCGCGACCGCGATTGTGGCCACCGATCCGAAGGACATCCTCGAGACGGCCGCCGGGACCGGCGTGCTCACGCGGGCGCTCGTCGAGCGCAGCGACGCGACGATCACAGCCACCGACTTGAACGATCCGATGCTCCAGGAGGCGTCGCGACTCTGCGACTCGGACCGGGTGCACTGGAAGGTCGCCGACGCCTTGGACCTCGCCTTTCCGGATGGCTCCTTCGATGTTGTGGCCTGCCAGTTCGGGGTGATGTTCTTCCCGGACCGGCCGCGGGGTTATGCCGAGGCGCTTCGGGTGCTGCGCCCGGGTGGCACCTTCTTCTTCAGCGCCTGGAACCGGATCGAGGCGAACCCCGCATGGCAGGCCATCGCGGATACGCTCATCGCGACGGCACCCGAGGAACCTCTCGACCTGTTCCCTCGGGTGCCCTTCGGGTACTACGACCCAGCGGTGATCCGAGCTGACCTGGAGAAGGCCGGCTATGACGACATCGAGGTGACGACGATGGGGGCGGTCAGCCACTCCACGGTCGACGAGGCAGCGCGAGCCATCTGCCAGGGAACGACGATGAAGGCTGCGATCGAGGCACACTCGAGCATGACCGTGGACCGCGCGACCGAGATGGCAGGGCGGGCTCTGCGTGACGAATTCGGGGAAGGTCCCATCGATGCGCCGATCAGCTGGCTGCAGGTAAGCGCCCGCGCGACCTCGTGACACTGCTGAGCTTCAACGAGCGATCAGGCCGGCGCCTGGTCGCTACCACCGTGCTCGGGTCGGGCATGGGATTCCTGGACGGGACCATCGCCAACGTCGCCTTGCCGCACATCGGGCACGATCTCCATGCGAATCTCGCCGAGCTGCAGTGGGTCATCAACGGCTACACGCTGGCCCTCGCCTCGCTGATCCTCCTGGGTGGATCGCTCGGGGATCGGCTGGGTCGTAAGCGTGCCTACGGATGGGGGATCGCCAGCTTCGCCGTCGCGTCCGCGTTGGCGGCGCTGAGTCCCACCATCGGCATCCTGATCGCGGCCCGCGTCGTCCAAGGTGTTGCCGCCGCGCTGATGACGCCTGGGTCGCTCGCCCTGCTCCAAGCATCCTTCCGTCCGCAGGACCGGATGCGTGCGATCGGCGCGTGGACGGGGACGCTCGGCATCGCGACCGCGACCGGACCGGCTCTGGGCGGCTGGTTGGTGGGCATCGACTGGCGGATCGCCTTCTGGATCAACGTCCCGATCGCCGGTGTGGTGCTCTGGCTGCTGCGGTGCGCTCCGGAGTCGCGAGACGAGGAGCCCGAGGGCAAGCTCGACCTACGCGCGGCCGTCCTGGCCCCGATCGCGCTGGGTGCGCTCACCTGGAGCCTCACCGCATGGTCGAGCGATGGTGCGTCGGTGGCAACCGTCGTCCCGCTGCTGGTGGCCGTTGTCGCCGCGATCGCCTTCATCCGCGCTGAGCGAGACTCGGCCTCACCGATGCTGCCGCTGCACCTCTTCGCAAACCGCGACTTCAGCGCCATCAACCTGGTGACGCTCTTCGTCTATGCGGCGTTGTCGGGCGTCTTGCTCTTCCTGAGCCTCTTCCTCCAGGTCAGTGCCGGCTGGACCCCGCTCGAGGCGGGAGCATCAACGGTGCCGCTATCAGTGGTGATGCTCTTCCTCGCGTCGCGATTCGGCGCCCTTGCGGCGCGGATCGGTGCGCGGCGCCCGATGCTGTGGGGGGAGGCACTGCTGTGCATCGGGTTGATGCTGCTCGCGCTGGCACCCAATCGACCCAACTACCTGGCGGATGTGCTTCCAGGAGTGCTGGTGATGGGGTTCGGGTTGTCGATGCTCGTCGCTCCGCTGACCGGCACTGTCCTCGCGGCCGCGCCCGAGCGCTACGCCGGATTGGCGAGCGGCATCAACAACGCGGTCTCGAGGACCGCCGGATTGCTTGCGGTCGCCGCCCTCCCGCTCATGGTCGGTCTCTCCGGCGAGGGGTACCGCAACCCGGCAATGGTGGGTCACGCCTATCGCGCGTCGTTGTGGTGGTGTGCGGCGGGCGTGGCACTGGGTCTCGCGGCTACCGCCATCGGGCTGCCCAGGTCGGAGCCGGCAGTCGAGGAGGAGTCCGCGCTCAGCGTGTGAACGCGGTGATGATGCCCGACGCGACGAGGGCGAGGACCGCAACGAGAGCGACCCAGGCGAGAAGCTTGTGCAACGGCTTGTCGGAGCGAAGGGACGCGGCTACTTGCAGCTCGGGAGCGGTCACGGGCCGCAAGCCGAGGTGCTGGGCGTCCTCGGGCAGACGCGACGCAGTCGGTAGCGGATCCGTGGGGTCGCTCATGGTCTCTCCGATCACAGACGTCAGCTCGATTGAACACCCGATGAGACACCGGCGACCAGCACCGCCTTGTCTTTTCGACTCGATATGGCAGCGTCGAGCCCATGGCCCGTATCGAGGACTACGCACTCATCGGTGATCTGCACACCGCCGCGCTCGTCAGTGCCGAAGGTGCCATGGACTGGCTCTGCATGCCGAGGTTCGACTCGCCGGCCTGTATGGCTTCGTTGCTGGGTGGACAGGATGCTGGTCACTGGACGATCGCACCCGCTGGAGGCGGCCGCTGCTCCCGCCGCCGTTACGTGCAGGACACCTTGGTGCTCGAGACCGAGTGGGAGACCGCCGAAGGCGCGGTGCGGGTCACCGACTTCATGCCTCCTCGCGACGACGTCCCCGACCTCGTCCGGATCGTCGAGGGCCTGAGCGGCTCGGTGGCGATGCGCGGCGAGCTCAAGCTGCGCTTCGACTACGGGCGGATCCGGCCTTGGGTCCGCCATCAAGGGGACGAGCTCACGGCGATCGCGGGTCCCGACGCCATGCGGCTCCGGACGCCTGCACCGCTGAAGGGCGAGAACTGGACGACGATCTCGGAGTTCACCGTGCGGGAGGGCGAGCGCGTTCCGTTCGTCCTGACCTGGTCGCCGGGTCATGAGCCCGAACCCCGGTTCGTGCCGGCGGACGACGCGCTCAAGGACACCCTCGACTTCTGGAGGGAATGGAGCGACAGCGGTCACAAGATCGAAGGCCCCTATCGCGACGCGATCAAGCGTTCACTGGTCACGCTCAAGGCACTGACCTACAGCCCGACCGGCGCCATCGTTGCTGCGCCGACGACGTCTCTGCCTGAGCAGATCGGCGGTCCCCGCAATTGGGACTATCGGTTCTGCTGGCTCCGGGACGGCACCTACACACTCCAGGCACTCCTCGCGGCGGGTTACCGCGACGAAGCGCGCTCGTGGCGGGAGTGGCTGTTGCGGGCAGTCGCCGGCGACCCGGCGGAGCTGCAGGTCCTGTACGCCGTCGACGGCACTCGCCGGTTGCCCGAGACCGACCTACCCTGGCTGTCCGGGTACGAGAACTCGTCGCCGGTCCGTATCGGCAACGCTGCCTCCGACCAGCTTCAGCTTGACGTCTGGGGCGAAACACTGGACGGGCTGGCACTTGCCCGCGAGTCCAAACTCGCGCCCGTCGACGACGCGTGGGACCTCCAGGTAGCCCTCATGGAGCACCTCGAGGGTGCCTGGGACCAGCCCGACAACGGCCTGTGGGAGATGAGGGGGGAACGACGTCACTTCACGCACTCCAAGGTGATGGCCTGGGTCGCCGCCGATCGGATGGCCAAGGCGGTTCGCGGGGATCGGCGTCTGCACGGCGACGCGGATCGGTGGGAGGCGCTGCGCTCCACGATCCACAACGACGTCCTCGCGCACGGTTTCGATGTGGACCGCAACACGTTCGTGCAGTCCTATGGCGCGACGGCGCTGGATGCGAGCCTGCTGATGATTCCGCGCGTCGGTTTTCTCCCCGGCGACGACCCCCGCGTGGTGGGGACGGTCGACCACATTCGGCGAGAGCTGAGCGAAGACGGTCTGATCCGCCGCTACTCCACCGATGACACCGAGGATGGACTCACCGGCGGCGAGGGGGTCTTCCTCGCGTGCTCCTTCTGGATGGTCGACGCGCTTCACCTGACTGATCGCCAGGACGATGCGACCGAGCTGTTCGAGCGCCTGCTTGAGCTGCGCAACGACGTCGGGCTCTTGAGCGAGGAGTGGGATCCCGTCAGCGGGCGCCTCCTGGGCAACATGCCGCAGGCGTTCAGTCACTTCCCCCTGGTGACGAGTGCGCTACAGCTCCACGTGGGCCGTGGGCACGGCAGTCACGAGCTGATCCTGCACTCCGGCATCAAGGAGTAGCGCGTTGCACCGTCGGACCTCCGGCCTCAGCCAGCACGGTCACGGCGAACAGCAGGAAGGTGATCACGTGCACGCCCGTGCACCACAGGCAGATCGCGTGGATGCGGTAGAGCTCGGCCCACACCAGGTAGACGATCATGCCGAGTCCGACCGTCACGGCCCCGAGTCGCAACCAGCGTGCAACGCGCGTTGCTCGCCATCCCCAGGGCGAGAAGAGGCCAACGGCCGCCAAGAAGAACGCCAGCCCCAGGTACGCGACCGGAACACCGGCCATAGTCGAGTACGTGCTGGTGGTCACCAGATGGCAGTTGAACCTGCCGGTGTCCGGGCATGCCAGGGACGTCGAACCTGAGGCGTGCTCGATGGCCAAGTAGGTCGATATGCCAAGGCCGGCGAGCGCCAAGAGGAAACTCGACGCTTGGGCCCAACGCGGGTAGGACATGCGACCTCGTCAGGACGCGGCGCGGACGCCGGCCGATCCGCAGACGTTCGCGGGCTTGTTCCCGGTCAGCGTGCACAGAGTGGCGGTGAGCGAGTTGGCCGAGCCCACGATCGCCTGGGCCACTTGACTGCTCGGGTCCTTGAGGGCGGCGGCGATCTCCTTCTGGGACAGCCCGCTGATCACCTCGGGGCTGTACATGGCACCCACTTGGTACTTCCCTCCTAGATCGATGAACGGGAAGCCGCCTCCGTACGTCTGGAAGATCTTCAGGTCGGTGGCGGACAGCGTGTCCAGCTTCTTGTGCGAACGATCCTCGACCTCGTTCGCGTCGAACACCAGGTAGTTGCTCTTGTAGGTCGCGCCATGGAACGACAGCGAAGCGAGGTCGCCGTCGTCGGCAGCCGAATAGACCTCGCCCAGCCCGGCGAAGGTGCCGAAGCGGGAAAGGGCGACGGCCATCACCCAACGTTGGGCGGCGCAGTAGGGGCACCACTCAGCGCCGACGAACAGGATCTTGGGCTTGCCGTTCTCGGTGAGCGCGGATGAGGTCAAGGGGCTCGCGGTGGCCTGAACCGTGCCCTTTCCGATCGCGTCGAACGCCGACCCGGGCACGCTCGTGACCTCTTGAGCGACCGTCGCGGTCGCTGCAGTCGCACCGCCGTGGCTGTCATTGTTGAGGCCGACACCCACCAGCACGCTGATAACGATCAGCACGACGAGCACGCCACCTCCCGCCAAGAGCATGCGCCGCTGCGAATCCATGGCCCGGACACTAGGGGCGCTCGCTGTGAATGGGCTGGGGTAGTCTCTTATTGCGAACGATTTGCAATAACTACCGGAAGCGAGGGTGCGCTGGCGATGTCCGCCTCGATCAGCTCGCTCCGCGAATCCCGCATCTCTCAATTCTTCCGAGGTCTCAGTCACGTCGAGCGCCGCTCGCTCTGGGCGATGGCGACCACGGTCGTCGTGCTACACGTGGTCGGGTTCGGCGTTCTGTTCCTCCTGATCGCGCCTCATCACTACGAGCTCGGTGGCGGGCACCCGGTCTTCACGGTCGGCGTCGGCGTCCTGGCGTACACGTTCGGGCTCCGACATGCCTTCGACGCCGACCACATCGCGGCCATCGACAACGCCACGCGCAAGCTCGTCTCGGACAACGTCGAGAGGGTCGCGGCAGGGGAGCCCGAGCCGAGGAAGCCACTGAGCCTGGGCTTCTGGTTCTCGCTGGGCCACTCGACGATCGTGTTCGTCCTGTCGTTCCTGTTGTCCGTCGGCGTCAAGGCGCTGGTCGGGCCGGTGGAGAGCAACTCCTCGACGTTGCACACCGTCACGGGTGTGATCGGGCCGTCGGTCTCGGGGACGTTCCTCTGGGTGCTCGGTCTGCTCAACCTCGCCGCACTGCTCGGCATCGTGTCGGTATTCCGCAAGATGCGTACCGGCGAGTTCAGCGAGGAGGAGCTGGAGAAGCATCTCGACTCGCGTGGCTTCATGAATCGCTTCCTCGCTCCGCTGACGAGGTCGATCCGCAAGCCGTGGCACATCTATCCGATCGGCGTGCTCTTCGGTCTCGGCTTCGACACGGCCACCGAGGTCGGGCTCCTCGTGCTCGCCGGGGGAGCGGCCGCGTTCAATCTGCCCTTCTACGCGATCCTCGTCCTGCCGGTCCTTTTCGCGGCTGCCATGTCCCTGGCCGACACCGTGGACGGTGTCTTCATGAACTTCGCCTACGGCTGGGCGTTCGCGCGGCCGGTGCGGAAGGTGTTCTACAACCTGACGATCACGAGCCTCTCCGTGGTGGTCGCCCTGGTCATCGGGACCATCGAGCTGGTCGGTGTCGCGGCAGATCGGTTCGGCATCACCGAAGGGCCGCTCGCGGCGATCGCGAACATCAACCTCGACTACGCCGGCTACGGGATCGTCGCTCTGTTCTTCGCGGTCTGGGCGATCGCACTGGTCGCCTGGCGAGTGGGACGCATCGAGGAACGCTGGTCAGCGAACCTCTCGGACTAGTCCCGATTGTGTTCCGAACCGCTCGGTGAGCGACCATAGACGGCGTGGGCGACATGAACATGCACATGGGAATGGGCACCCTGCCCCCGTGGGGATCGGGTGCCTGGGGCCAGTGGCAGTTCCCGCTCGAGACGGGCCTGCTCTGCCTCGTCGCGCTGGGTCTCTACGTGCTCGGGCTTCGTCGGTTGGCGGCGGCGGGCCATCGCACCTCGCCCTGGCGGGTGGCCAGCTTCGCGGTCGGCCTGATCTCCCTCACGCTCACGCTGGCGTCACCTATCGATGCCTATGCGATGTCCTTGTTCTGGGTCCACATGGTCGAGCACCTGCTGCTGATCATGATCGCGCCCACGTTCTTGGTACTCGGCAAGCCGCTCTCGGTGATCGCTGCGGCGCTGGGTCGTGAGCAGAAGCCCTGGGGCCGCACTCTCTCCTTCCTTGTCCACCCGGTCGTCGCCCTGGCCGTCTACTCGGCGGTGATCATCGGGACCCACCTCACCGGGTTCATGGACTCGATGTCCATGCATGCCTGGTTGATGGACGCCGAGCAGGTGGGCTACCTGATCGCAGGCTTCCTCCTGATGGAGGCCATGATCGGCAGCGAGCCCGTGCAATGGCGCCTGCCTTACGCCGGCCGGTTGTTGTTCATGTTGGTCAGCATGGTTCCGGACACGCTGGTGGGCATCGTTCTCATGCAGAGCCAGAACACGCCGTTTCCCATGTACATGTCGATGCGTCCGACGTGGGCGCTCGACGCACACCAGGACATCGTCACGGCCGGCGGCATCATGTGGGCGGGCGGCGACATCCTGATGATGCTCATGGGCTTCGGCGTCGCCGCTGCCGCGCTGTGGGGTCCGAGTCGCGGGGATCTCCTCGGTGAGCGGCTCAACCGTGCGCGCCACCAGACGCTGATGGGTCACCTGGCTGCGGCAGGCGTCGACACGGACGCGGTCGGCGACATCGGTGCAGACGATTCGGACGCCGCGCTCGCCGCCTACAACGAGATGCTCGCGAGGCTGGCGAAGGCGGATCCACACGGCTGACCGCGGGCGTTCTTCAGCATTCTGAAAGGTGCGGTCTCCACACTTCCGCACGTGAACACCCGATTGGCCGGATCCAAGGTTCCCGAAGTCGTCGCCCTCTTCTGGGTCACGAAGGCACTGACCACCGCCTTCGGCGAGTCGACCTCGGACTGGATGGTGCGTGCCCTGAGCCCGATTCCGGCCGTCCTGCTCGGCTTCATCGGCTTCATCGTTGCTCTCGTGATCCAGCTCCGGGGTCAGCGCTACCAGGCTTGGAAGTACTGGCTGGCGGTGTCGGGCGTCGGCGTGTTCGGCACGATGGAGGCCGACGTGCTCCACGTCGGGTTCCGCGTTCCGTACATCGCCTCGGCGCCCTTCTTCGGGATCTGTCTCGCGATCGTCTTCGTCACGTGGCAGAAAGTCGAGGGCACCCTCTCGGTGCACACCATCTGGACTCTGCGCCGCGAGCTCTTCTACTGGGCCGCGGTGGTCGGCACGTTCGCGATGGGTACCGCGCTCGGCGACCTCTCCGCCGTCACGTTCCACCTCGGCTACGCGGACTCGGTCCTCGTGTTCGCTGCGCTGATCTGCCTGCCGGCCCTGGCCTACCGGTTCGCCGGTCTGAACGCGATCGCGGCCTTCTGGATCGCCTACGTCCTCACTCGACCCGTCGGCGCGTCGGTCGCGGACTGGCTCGGCAAGCCGACCAATGTCGGCGGAGTGGGCGTCGGATCGGGCGTGGTGACCGCGGTCCTGGCCGTGGCCATCGTGGTCTGCGTGACCTATCTCTCGGTGACGAAGGCGGATGCTCCGCGCGAGGAGCTCGCGACCGATTTCGACAATGACGCGGTGCCCGCGTATCGTTGACTCCGACCGAATGGGCATCCGTGCCCGTTCCACAAGCGGAGACCTAGGTCTCCCACCCGCATCGACCGCTTGAGGTCGTCGGGTTCGGGTCCGGCAGATTCTGCCGACGAGTTGCGCCGTAGGCGCAACGTCGTTGGTGTTTCTGAGGCTTCCGCTTGTGCAGTGGAGGCCTTTTTTGTTGCCCGGAGCAATAAACGACGGCCGCACTGGGTTGCCGTAGTAGTCAAACCCAGGAGGACACATCAGCACTGAGCTGCGCATCAACGAGCGGATTCGGGTTCCCGAGGTTCGTCTCGTAGGCCCCAACGGAGAAACCGTGGGCATCGTGCCGACCGAGCAGGCCCTCAAGCTTGCTCAAGAGGCCGACCTCGACCTCGTCGAGATCGCGCCGCAGGGGCGACCCCCGGTCGCCAAGCTCATGGACTACGGGAAGTTCAAGTACGAGAACGCCCAGAAGGCTCGTGAGGCTCGCCGCAACCAGACGAACGTGATCATCAAGGAGATGAAGCTTCGTCCCAAGATCGACGCGCACGACTACGAGACGAAGAAGGGCCACGTGGTCCGCTTCCTCCGTGCCGGCGACAAGGTGAAGATCACGATCATGTTCCGCGGTCGCGAGCAGCACCGCCCGGAGCTCGGCTTCCGGTTGCTGCAGCGCCTCGCTGAGGACGTCACGGAGCTCGGCTTCGTGGAGTCCTCGCCCAAGCAGGATGGCCGCAACATGGTCATGGTGCTCGGCCCGCACAAGAAGAAGGCCGACGCCAAGGTCGAGCTGAAGGCGGAGTCGGCGGCCAAGGCCGAGGCGCGCGCCTCTGCAGAGGCCGAGGAGCACGCCGAGCGCACGGCAGGCCGCGAGGCCGCTGAGCAGGCTGCTGCCGAGAAGCCCGTGAAGGAGCGCCGTCGCAACGAGGCGCTCGACCCAGACATTGATCTTTAAGAGTGAAGAGAAAGAGAAACCAATGCCGAAGAACAAGACCCACTCGGGCGCCAGCAAGCGCTTCAAGGTGACCGGCTCGGGCAAGATCCTGCGCGAGAAGGCTGGCAAGCGCCACAACCTTGAGAAGAAGTCGTCCAAGGTGACCCGCCGCATGACCGGCACCGTGGAACTGGCCAAGGCCGACCAGAAGACCGCCAAGAAGCTGCTCGGTCTCTGACCGCCTGCACGTACCTAAGGAGTAAGAAATGGCACGCGTCAAGCGGGCAGTAAACGCCCAGAAGAAGCGCCGGGTCGTCCTCGAGCGGGCCTCCGGCTACCGCGGTCAGCGTTCGCGCCTCTACCGCAAGGCCAAGGAGCAGGTCACCCACTCGCTCGTCTACAGCTACAACGACCGTCGCAAGAAGAAGGGCGACTTCCGCAAGCTGTGGATCCAGCGCATCAACGCTGCTGCCCGCGCCGAGGGCATCACGTACAACCGCTTCATCCAGGGCCTGAAGGCCGCGGGTGTCGAGGTCGACCGCAAGATCCTCGCGGACCTCGCCGTCAACGACCCGGCCGCGTTCTCGGCCC
>JBQCDC010000206.1:0-6358 GCA_051961575.1 Marmoricola sp. | reverse complement strand
ACGTCGGCACCTCCAGAAAGCGGTGGTCGGCGATCGAGCCGGTACACCAGACGATCGTGTTGACCGGCGGGGTGACGCCCTCGACGGTCACCGGACGGCCGTCGCGTAGCTCCTCGACGCGTCCGATCTGGTTGATGCCCGCTGCCTCGAGGTCGGCCAGCTTGTTGCGGATCTGCTTGAGGCCGTGCCCGCGGCTCTGGGCGTGTGCCTTGCGTCCCATCGGTGTCTTCAGGGTGAGCACATTGCGGAAAGCGAACATCAGGAACGGCACCATGATCGTGCCTCGGATCCCGTCGATGTCCACCGGGATCTGGCCCGGATGGCGTCCGGCCAGGTAGGTCGGGTGACCCGCCGCCGCAGCGTCGAGTGCGATGTCGGTTCCCGAGTTGGCGGCGCCGACCACCAGCACACCACCCGGCGCGAATTGCGACGGGTTTCGGTACTCAAGCGACGTCAGCTGGCGGATCGCGGGGTCGACGTCGGCAGCGATCGACGGTACGACCGCGCGACGGTGCGCTCCCGTGGCCACGATGACGTTGCGGGCCGTGAGGTCCCCCTCCGAGGTCGTGACCAGGAATCCGTCGTCGCCCTGCATCACGCTGGTGACCCGAACGCCGCAGCGCACCGGCAGCCCGAGCTCCTGTGCGTAGGACTCCAGGTAGTCGGCCATCTCGTCGCGCGACGGGACGTGCCGAGTGCCGATCCGTCGGCCGGGCAGGCTCGAGTACTTGGGTCGGCTGAAGAGTCGGAGTGAGTCGTAACGCTCACGCCAACAGTCGCCGACCCGCCCGCCACCGTCCACGATGAGGAAGTCGCGGCCGGCGCGTTGAAGGTGATGTCCCATCGCGAGGCCGGCCGCGCCGGCGCCGATGACCAGAGTGTCGATGTGTTCCATGCCCACGACCGTAGGAACGCGAGCGACCCCGTCGCATCGGTTGACCTACCCATCTTTGCCCTGCGGCTATGGGTAGTTCTGCGCAGGTCAGGCGAGGTCGTGCTCGTAGGCGTAGGCCGTCGCTGCTGCCCTGCTCGGTACGTCGAGCTTCTCGAAGATGTTGCTGAGGTGACGCGCCACGGTCTTCTCCGACAGCACCAGTCGGGTCGCGATCACGCGGTTCGTGGCGCCGGTGGCGACCAGTCGCAGGACTTCGCATTCGCGTGCTGTCAGCACCCCGGTCGAGGCCTCGGCGTCTCCGCAGCGGGCCAGGTCGACGGCGGCGCCGAGTCGCTCGAAGACGCTGCGCGCTGCGGCGATCTCCATGTGGCAGGCGTCGTGATCGCCCAAGTCGCGACAGGCTCGCGCGACGAGCATCCGGGTTCGCGCCGACTCGTAGGGGATCTCAAGCTCATCCCAGAGCCGCCACGCGTGGCGGAGCTCGGGCAGCGACTCGGACGGGGAGCCCTGCGCGAGGAGGAGGGCACCGTGGGCATAGGCGGCGAGTGCTCGGATGAAGGTGGGTGTCATCGCGTCGATGGAGCCGAGCAGCTCGTCCACGTAGCCGGCCGCTCCCTCGAGGTCGTCGAGTGCGAGGGCGACGTCGATCCGCGCTGCGAGGAGCGGGAGGTGCTCGCGCGCTCGGCGGTGCTCCGCCAGCGCGCGGTCGAGTCCTGACGTGGCAGCATCCGGGCGACGCTGAGCCAGACGCAGCAGTCCCAGACCCGGCTGCACCTCGGCGCCGAACTGGGCCGCTCGTGCGTAGGCCTCCTCCGCCGCGTCGAAACGCCCACGTAGTCGCGCGAGCTCGCCGACCCGGTAGTGGGCCGCACCCACAGAGAACTCGTGTGTGGTGGCGAGGAGCTCGCACGCCTGCTGCGCTTCCTCCGCCGCCTTGGGCCAGTCCCCGAGAACCTGCGAGATCTCGGCTCGATGCACCAAGCAGGTGCCTCGATAGGCGAGCATGCCGATCTCGCGCTCCGCCCACTGGTTGAAGGTCTGGGTCCACTCATGGGCGCGCTTCAGATCGAACCAGCGCATGCACATGTCGACCATCGAGCAGTACGCCAAGCCGGTGACCTGCGGAGCAACGCGGCCCGCGATGACGTGCACCATCACCTCGTCGAAGACGTCGCCTGCCTCGCTGTCGTTGCCCAGCATCGCGAGGCATCTGCCGCGCCCGATCTCAGCGAGCACCAAGCCGTCGAGATCGTGTGCCGCGGCGGCGATGTCGCTGGTGCGTTCGAAGATGGGGAGCGCTTCGGCGAAGTTGCCGGCGAACATGAGCGCTGCTGCCTCACGCGATTGAAGGCGACCCGACAGCTTGGAGGCAGGGTCGTCCGGAATCAGCCGCTTGACCTGAGACGCCCACCCGCTGGCCTGGGCAGTGTCGCCGCGGTTCTGGAGATAGAACCCGAGCCAGAAGGCGCATTCCGCAGCGTCCTCCACGCGACCTGCGTCGAGGTACGCGTCGAACGCACGGGTGCGGAGATCGGCGATCTCATCGTCGTGACCGAGGAGGAAGGCAGCGACGGCGAGACGTTCGAGCTCGTCCGGGGAGAGCGCCTGGGCGCGGTCCGCGGCTGTCAGAGCGACGTATTCGGCGCGCCAGTCCGCCATGTCGGCAGCGTACGGCGGTGGGTGTCAGAGCGCCATGGGGCGCTGCTCCCATTCGGCCATGCGCTCCGCGAGCCATTCCACGCTCCGGAAGAGCGTCGCTCGGTAGTCGATCCGCAAACCTTCGACCCAGGGTGCCGCCGCTTCCCAGACGTCGATGACGCGTGGGATCTGCTCGAAGAAGAGATCCTCGTTCAGGCCGCCGTGGCGGATCAGAACGGCTGCGGTCTCGTACGTGCAGAGCACCCGATCGATCTCGCTGTACGGCTCGCTCCAGAGCGGACACCGCTCGCGAAAGCTCGCGTAGTCGGGGCACTGTTCGGCTGTCTCGCGGAAGAACCGCCACGACCGTTCGTAGGCCGGCGTCTCGAAGCGATCCAGCACGTTGAGGTAGACCATCACCTCCGCGGGATCCAAACGCTTGCCGCCCGTCGCCATGTCAGTTCTCCTGCGGGTCGAGGTTCGACGCATAGCCGCACCATCCATCGGGCGCGTCGCTCAATCGTTCCCATCGCGGGACGTAGTGCTCCAGGAAGACCTGGCCCACGAGCTCGCCGCGGCTGCGGACGGACGTCTTCTCGAAGATGGACTTGAGGTGGTCCTGGACGGTGTAGGCGGAGAGGTGCAGCGTCGCTGCAATCTCCTTGGTGGCAAGGCCTTTCAGGCACAGGCGGGTGACCTCCGCCTCGCGCGGCGTCAGTCCGTAGGCGAGTGCGACCAGCGGTGCGATCTCGGCGGGGGACGCCTGCTGGATGACGACCGCCGTCCGAGCGCCCGTTCCGCTGAGCGTGCTCGCATACAGAAGCAGCCATGTCCCGTCTATGGCTCGAACGCGTGCTCGCGCCGATGCCTGCAACGGATCGGTGGACGCCGTCATGCGCGCGCGAGCCGCCACGGCCTGGACGATCTTCGACTCGGCGGCGACCTCGGGCGCAGGGTCCTCGACGAGAAGTCGGACCCAGTGCTCAGCGGCAGGAGTCAGGGATTCCACCCCGCCCGCGGCATCGAAGGTGATGACCCCCGGTCCGACGTGCTCGCTGACCACATCAGTTTGCATCGCGCTGATCAGTGATCGCTTGGCGCCGGCCGCGAGGATCGAGGAGAGGCGGACGAGCAGCTCGACGTCCTTACTGTCGAAGGCGGGACGACCGGAGTTGCGCAGCAGTCCCACCGCGGCCCAATATCCGTCGCCGTCGACGAAGCTTGCGCGCAGCTCGTCGGCGATTCCGATCGAGGCGTGCGAGCGGAATCGCGCGCTCCGCGACCGGTCGCCGTGGGTCGCCTCACTCGTCGAACCGGCCAGACGTCCCGACCGCGCGAGGAAGCCCCACTTGTTGACGTCCTCCAGCACGTACTCGTGCTCGGCGAGCCACGACCCGCTGCACTCGATCTCGCGGTTCACGCTCCCGGTCAGGAGCACCGTGCCGGGATCGACGGTGTGCCAGCAGGAGCGATCGAAGTCGACAACCCGAGAGAGCTGGGCATCGGCGGCCGCGACGAAGTCAGGCCAGGTGAGGCCCTCGCGGGCCAGACCGGTCAGCTCGTCGGCCAACCTCTCGGGACGCATAGCGCCACGGTAGGCCGAGGCGAGCGGTCCTGAACATCCCCAGATCTCTGGGATGTCCTGGATGTTCCGGGAGCGTCAGGCTCGGGCCATGAACGAGATCACTCCTGATGCAATCATGCAGATCGCCAGCGGTTTCATGGCCTCGAAGTTCCTCTTCGCGGCCAGTGAGCTCGGCGTCTTCGACGCCCTCAAGGACGATCCGGCCGACGTCGCGGCGCTGGCCGCTCGCGTCGGACTCCGCGTCCGACCGACCCGCATCCTCGCGGACGGGTGCGTTGCGCTTGGCCTCCTCGACAAGCAGGCCGAGGAGTACGCGAACACCCCGGCGTCCGACAGGTTCCTCACCGGGGGTGGCCTCGCGCCCGGCCTCCGATTCTGGGACACCATCAGCTACCCAGCCTGGGCGCGTTTCTCGAAAAGCCTGGCGCAGGGCCCTGCGGCGCGGGTGGTCGAGCTGCCACCCGAGTTGCAGGAGGTCATGCTCTCCGGCATCTCCGCGATCCTTGCCGGACCGTGTCACGCCTTCGTCGAGACCGTCGACCTGAGTGATCGACACCGCCTCCTCGACCTGGGGTGTGGGGTCGGTTCCTGGACGATCGCTGCGCTGCAGCGCCACCCGCATCTCAGTGCGACCCTCGTGGACCTGCCGGCCGCGATCGGAGCGACGGAGAAGGAGATCGCATCGGCCGGTCTGGCCGAGCGCGCCGCCACGCGTGCCGCAGACATCCTCGGCGATCCGCTGCCGACAGGCCACGACGTGGTGCTGCTCAACAATGTCGTGCACTACTTCTCACCGGCGACCAACCGGTACCTGCTCACCAGGATCGCCGAGGCCGTCGAACCCGGCGCCCTCCTCGTGATGGCGGACTTCTGGACGGATCCGACGCACACTCAGCCGGTGCCGGCGGCGCTCATGGCCGGCGAGTTCGCGGCGCACATCGTGGACGGAGACGTTTACAGCGTCGAGGAGATGTCCGCATGGTTGTCGCAGACGGGGTGGGCCTTCGAGGCGCACCAACCGTTGGCCGGACCCCAGAGCGCGGTGTTGGCTCGGCGGGTATGACCTGCGAGGTGGAGGATTCACGACCTTGGGTGAGAGCGACGAGCTAGGGCCGGATGCGCTCGCCGGCGTCATCTACGGCTACAAGGTGGCTGCTGCCCTTCATGCGTGCGTTGCGCTCGGAATTCCGGAGGCGCTGGGCGGAGGGCCGCTCAGCGTCGAGGAGCTGAGTGTGGCAACGGAGTGCGACCCGACGGCGCTGGGGCGCTTGGTGCGCATGCTGTGCGCGCACGGAGCTCTCGTCGCCGAGGGCGACGGTTATCGCAACTCCGGACTGACCGCTTCACTGCGTTCGGCCGCGGCGCGCGACAGGTTCCTCGGCTGGCTGGCGCTGCCCGCCATCACGGTGGCCTGGCAATCACTCGCCGCGGCGGTGCGCACGGGACAGCCGCCGTTCTCGATCGCGCACGGCTACGACCTGCACACGTTCTTCCATGACAATCCCCAGGAACGTCGGCTCTACGATCGCGCGAACGGGTCCACGCTCGACGAGTTCGAGGAGGTGGCCGACGCCATCGACCTGTCGTCGGCCACCACGGTCGTGTGCGTCGGCGGGGCCTCAGGGATCGAGCTGGTGCCGCTTTTGCGCACGTGGCCGAACCTGCGGGGGATTCTTGCGGACCTCCCCGATGCGCTCAGCGGCGCGGACGCCATGCTGGCCGAGTACGGGGTATCCGATCGGGTCGAGGTGGTCGCCACCGACGCTCGCCGCTCAGTACCTGCAGGCGATGCCTACATGCTGTCGACCGTGCTGCGCTGCATGGACGACGACGATGCGACAGCTCTCCTTCGGGCCTGCGCCGATGCCGCGCTGCCGGGAGCCACGATGTACGTCGTCGAGTTCCCCATTCCCGACGGCCCGCCGCGCCCTGTCAACGCCACGGGTGACCTCACCGCATGGGTGGCCTACGGCGGCGGCGACCGCACGATTCAGCAGTGGCGCGCCCTGCACGAGGCAGCGGGTTGGCAGAACCTTGAAGCCACGCCGCTGGAGGAGCCGACCGCCGTTCTGGTGTCGACGCTCGGCTCCTGAGCAGTGGTGCGGTCAGCCCTACTTCACCTCCGACCGCAACACCAACCGCACCGCAACCACCAGCGGAATCACCAGCCAGATCAGAGCCGACACCCCGAGCTGAGCCCAGTGGTGAGCCGTCATCCCGGTGTCGTAGAGCGGGATCGT
>JBQCDC010000205.1:0-4505 GCA_051961575.1 Marmoricola sp. | reverse complement strand
CCCGGCCTTGATCAGCGCCTCGGCCTTGTCCCGATTGATCTGCGACCACTTGCTGCGCGGGCCGCGCGGGGTGAAGCGCTGCAGCCAGTAGGTCTCGTCATACCCGCGCTTCTGCCCGTCGATCCAGCCATGGCAGAGCGCGACGTCGAGCGCCTCCGCGTAGGTGACGGTCTTCGCAACGCCCACCTTGCCGATCTTGAGCCAGAAGCCGCGGTGGTCAGCGTGGTGCTCGGCGAACCAGGCCTCGCAGTCGGGCACGGTGGCAAACGAGATCACCGGCTGGCCGGCGACCTCCTCGGGCAACTGCATGTCGGACATGCCGTCAGCCTGTCACCGCGCTCCGACAGTTCGCCCTCAGCCGAGACCGCTCCGAGTGCCGGCGATCCACCGATCGCTCCTGTTCACCCAACCGTCGCCCGATGGCGTGATCACCGGAGTAGAAAGTCGATGTGGACGCCACGGGATTCGCGGGCAAGCTCCTGGAGTCGGTACCTGCCAACGCGACCTTGGGGCTGGTCGTCGTCAGCGCAGTCGACGGGCGCGGTGAGGTCGAGTGCGAGGTGCCCGAGGCCTTTCACAACGTCATCGGCTCACTGCACTCCAGCGGTCTGATCGGGCTGGTGGATGCGGCCTGTCTCGCCGCGGTGATCTCGGCCGCCGCCGACGACGCGGAGCTCGACGGGATCGTGCCGCTGGGCTCGAACGCCACGATGCGCTTTCGCCAGCCGGCGCGAGGGCGGCTGGTCGCCACCTGCGTGCTTACCGACGAGGCGCAGGAGGGACTTGACTCGATCTACGGCGGCGAGGTCGATCGGGTGCGCGTGACCACGACGGCGGACATCACCGACGAGACCGGAGAGGTCGTCTGCTCCGGATCCTTCGATTGGAGCGTCAAGCGGACAAAGGCCTGAGCGCCATTCAGGACATACGGGCACATGTGCCATATATAGGCTCAAGCGCCGCTATGTCCTGAATCGTGCGCGTCAGTGGGCCTCAGCCACCCAGCGGCTTGATCACGTCCTCCGAAAAACGACGGACACCCTCGAGCTTCTGCTCCAACGAGCACTCCAGTCCGTAGTAATACGCCCACGGCATGGTCATGGCGTCGGTGACGCCGAGCGCCTCAGCCGCCGCGAACTGCTCGGGCAGGAAGCAGTCGGTCAGCGCGGTGATGAAGCTGAAGTCGCCCTCGGCCCCGATCTCCTCCCGGATCTCGGCGAGCCGCTTCGCGTACACAGCGGCCTCCTCAGTCGTCCACATGTCGCCGATCCACCCGTCATACCTCGCCGCACGCCGCATGCCGACCTCGGAGAGGCCGCCGACGTAGATCGGGATCCGCGCTGTGGGTGTGGGCTCCATGACCAGGCGCGGCGTCGGATAGAAGTCGCCGGCGAAGCTGTTCCAGCCGGGCGACCACAGCTCCTGGAGCAGGTCGAGCGTCTCGTCGGTCCGTCGGCCTCGCGTCCCGAAGTCCTGGTCCATGAGCTCGAACTCCTCACGACACCAGCCCACGCCGACGCCGAGCGCGACCCGGTTGCCCGACAGCACCGCTGCGGTGCCCACCGACTTCGCCACTTGGTAGGGACTGCGCAGCGCCGCGATGTAGACGGTTGTGTAGAAGCGGATCCTCGAGGTCACCGCGGCCATCGCGCCGGCGAGCACCCAGGGGTCGGGCCAGTGCGCGTCGTGGCTCCAGCGACGAGCTCCGTCGGGCGTGTAGGGGTAGGGAGTCTCCAGCGTCTCCAGGTCGACCAGGTGGTCGGGCATCAGGATCGCGTCGTAGCCGCACTCGTCGGCCGCACGGGCGATCGGTAGCAGCTCGGCGGTCTGCATGAACGCGACGTTGATCGAGAAGCGCATGCACCGACACTAGAACGTGTTCTAGGCCCTGGGAAGGATCGGGAGCAGTGCGGATGTGGCGTAGGACGCACCGTTTCGATTCGCGGAGGGCCCTACGCCACACCTAGCATTTTCGAGGCCAGCCACTTGAGCGAATCGGGGATCTGAACGTGAGCGCGACTACCGCCCTCGGCTGGCTCGCCTCCCTTCTCGCGACCTCGATGTTCCTCCCCCAGCTCGTCCGCACGTACCGCGTGGGCTTCGACGGATCCGTCGGCACGATGGTGCTGGCGCTGGGCAACGGTGTGGCCTGGACGATCTACGGGGCCCTGCGCCACGACCCCGCGATCGTCGTCTGCAACGCCATCCTTGCCTCATCCACGCTGGCGATCCTGCTGCGCTGGGCAGCCGACCGCCGCCCGACGGAGGTACCCGTCGAGCCGGTCAGGCAACTCGAGGACGCGACGCTCTAGGCAGTCTCGAACCAGGGATGGTGCAGGTCGTAGTACGTCGCGCCGTTCATCGCGTATTCCAACTCGGCACGAACCTCCGCGGGCGGTTCCTTCTTCTCGCCGGCACGCGCCTCGGCCTCGGAGCTGAAGGCGATCGTCTCGGTGAAGGTTCCGTCCGGCTCGAAGGCCAAGGTCGCGCCGAGGACGTCTGGACGCATCTCGTGCAGCATGGTGGTGTCGGCCATCATCGCCTTCATGCGGGACGGGTCGTCGACCTTGCCCCGGATGATCTGAACGAAGCCGGCCTGGTCGGAGCCGCCATCCATCATCAGGGTGACGTCGTCGCAGTCGTGGAACTCGATCGGGCCATCCATGAGCGCCTTCATGCGCTCGGCGAAGGCCGTCTGCTCCGGTCGAGCCGAGTTGGCCTCCGCGGCCTCGCGGGACTCGAAGCGGATGACGGCGATCATCTGATCGTCGTCGGTGAATCCGAATGTGCCGCCGAGCCAGCCGGTGGCACCTGGCGCTAGATCACGACGCCACTCGTCGGAGAGGGCATGGAACTCGTCCTGCCGCGTGCAGCGGCCCTGCATCACTTGGATGAACATCAACTGCCTCCTGGATCGGTTCGTGTGGGCACGACCGGTCGAGGCGGTGATGGTGGGCCCCGGCCGGGCCCACTTGGCAACCTACGCCGAGCCTTGAGCCGGCGCTAGAGCCAAGACGTGCACATCCGTTGACCCCAGCCACAACCGCACCTAGCGTCCGAAGAACTGGCTCAAGGGGGCAGAGCCGCAACCATTGAATGGAGCGGTCAATGTCAGATTCCTTCTCGCGCCGCAAGGCCCTCACCTACATCGTCTGCACGGTGATCGTCGTGCTCGGACTGCCGGCCGGAGCGTTTGCGGTCGTCGCCGGTTCGAACGTCTTCATCACCGATTCGGGCACCGGCCATCGCGCCCATGTGAACTCCTCCGGGCAACTGCAGGTCAACACGACGGGAAGCTCGGTCAAGGTCAGCAACACGGTCCGAGCCACCGAGTACCCCGCGAAGCCCGTCGCCCTCGGATGCGAAGGCGGCAACACCTTGCCAACGGCGTCTTGTCAGGCAGCAGTACCGAATGGCGAGACCTTCGTGGCCCAGAGTCTCTCGGTGTCTTGCGAGCGCAACGTGAACACCCCCGTACGCATGTCCGTCGATGGGCACACCACGAAAGGTGGTGCTTTCACGATGTACCCGGTCCCGGGCCCGGACGGCGCCTACACCGGACCGACGTACACCACCGCGTCACAGTTGACCGGCACCGAATACCTGACCGGAACGATCACGTTCCACTGCGATGGCGTCGACCCGGGCAGCGGTCCGAACAGCTGGGACATGCACGGCATCGCGCAGGGCTACCTCTACCCCTGACGGCCTGAGTGTCGGGACGCCGCGATGACGTCATCGATGACCTGAGCAGCTCCTGCCAGCGCATCGGTCTCGGCCATCGCGGCGGCGAACTGCTGCGCCCTCGAGCGATAGCGAGGCCCGCTCAGAACCGCCTCGATGGCTCGGCCGACCACGCGCGCGCTCGGTCGCTCGGCGCGCAACCGGCGACCGACTCCGGCCCAGGCGATGCGCGCGCCGACCTCGGGCTTGTCCTCCTTGCCGCCGGTGACCACGATCGGAGCGCCGTGGCGCAGGGCGAGGTTCACGCCGCCATATCCACCGTTGGTGACATAGACATCGATCTTCGGGAGAAGCTCGTCGTAGGGCAGGAACTCTGCAGCCCTCGCGTTCTTCGGAAGAGGCGGGAGGTCCGAGATCGGACGGCCTCCGGTCGCCACAACGACCAGCACGTCACGATCCGCCATCGCCTCCAGCACCGGACCGATCAGCTGGCTGAAGTCGGTGTTGGCGATCGTTCCCTGGGTGACATGCACGACCGGCAGGCCGCAGTCGAGGTCTGGCCACCACTCCGGGAGCTCGGATCGCACGGGCGCCGGCAGCGGACCGACGAAGTGGAGATTGTCGGGTGCATTGCCGCGCGGATACTCGAAGTCGGCGATGGTGAACTGAGCGATCGCCTCGGCTCGCCGCATCCAGTCGAAGGCACGCCCCGGCAGCGGAGTCCCGATCAACTCCAGGTGCGTTTCCTCGGCGATCTTCTGAGCGGGCGCCATGACCCGGCGACTCACCAGATCCAAGACGCGGTTGCGCGGCCGGTTGAG
>JBQCDC010000204.1:0-4433 GCA_051961575.1 Marmoricola sp. | reverse complement strand
GAACCGAGTCGCCTGGCTCCTCAGTGCGATCACGGAGGACGAAGTCCGGACTCTCATCCCCGAAGCAAAGGACCTCGACATCGAGGTCTACCCCCTCCCCAATCTCGGCGGAGTCAACGTCCTCATCCGAGGCCTCCTCGGCGCAGGCGTCGCCGCTAGCTCCCGCTTCGACCCGCAGGCCAAGGGCCTCGGCGAGTGGATCCGTTCCCGAAGCATCGACATCCCGGAGGAACTCCTTTGACGACCACGTTCAACAACGGCTGGACCGAGGAGCAACTCGCGCTCAAGCAGTCTGCGATGGAATTCACCAAGCGCGAGGTCACGCCCTACCTCGACGACTGGGAGCGGGCCGGCGAGATCCCGCGCGAGTTCCAGAAGAAGCTTGCGGCCGCGGGCCTGATCGGCGTCGGCGTGCCCGAGGAGGTCGGCGGCGACGGCGGTTCGCTCCTCGACGCCGTCGCCATGCAGGAGGGCTTCATGGAGGCGGGCTGGTCGGGCGGCCTGATGGCCTCGGCCTTCACCCACGGCATCGCGATCCCACACATTGTCCAGAACGGCTCGAAGGAGCTCATCGACACCTATGTCCGACCGGTGCTGTCCGGCGACATGATCGGGTCGCTGGGCATCACCGAGCCGGGTGCGGGCTCCGACGTCGCGGGCCTGACGACCCGCGCGGTCCGCGACGGCGACCACTACGTCATCAACGGAGCCAAGACGTTCATCACCTCGTCGCTGCGCGGTGACTTCGTGACCACCGCGGTGCGGACCGCCGACAACGGCGCACACGGCATCTCGATGATCGTGGTGCCCAAGGGCACGCCCGGCTTCACGGTGTCGCGCAAACTCGACAAGATGGGCTGGCTCGCCTCGGACACCGGCGAGCTCACCTACGACAACGTGCGCGTCCCCGTCAGCAACCTCGTCGGCGAGGAGAACCACGGTTTCTACTACATCGCGCAGAACTTCGTCTCCGAGCGGATCTGGCTGGCACTGCTCGGCTACGGTCACGCGCTGCGCTGCCTCAACCTGGCCGCGAAGTACACGAAGGACCGCACCGCCTTCGGCAAACCGCTGTGCGCCAACCAGGTGGTGCGGGCGAAGCTGGTCGAGATGCACCGACAGGTCGCGGTGGCGCGCAGCTACACGCTCGAGGTCGCTCGCCGCTACGACAGCGGCGAGGACGTGATCGCTGAAGCCTGCTTGGCGAAGCAGACTGCCGTCGACACCGCGGTGTGGGTCGCTGACCAGGCGGTGCAGCTGCACGGCGGGATGGGCTACATGCGCGAGTCCGAGGTCGAACGCCACTATCGCGACGTCCGATTGTTGCCGATCGGCGGCGGCTCGACCGAGGTCCTCACCGACCTTGCCGCGAAGTTGCTGGGGTACGCGTCGTGAGGCCCATGCAGGGCGAGGTGACCGTGCACATGAAGGCACCGGTCGACGCGGTTTGGGACCTGGTCAGCGATGTGACCCGGATCGGTGAGTTCAGCCCGGAGACGTTCGAGGCTGAGTGGACGCACGGCGCCACTGGCCCCGAGGTCGGTGCCCGCTTCCGCGGCCACGTGAAGCGCAACGGCATCGGTCCGATCTATTGGACGCCGTGCCGCGTCGTCTCGTGCGAGCCCGGCAGGCTCTTCGAGTTCGTCATCGACATGGGTGGCCCGCTGAACACCTGGGGCTATCGACTGGCTGCGAGCAACGGCGGCACGGACGTCACCGAGTACTTCCGACTCACCCCCAATCCGCTGCTGAAGCTGTACTGGACCGTTCTCGGCCCGCTGCGCGGCAAGACCAATGAGCGCGGGATGCGCACCACGTTGGAACGAATGAAGGCTGTGGTTGAACATGACTGAAACTCCGGTGGTTGAGGAGCACGCTGTGTCGCTCGAAGCAGGGCGTCACGAAACCACGCGTCGCGAGAACATGCTCGCCAAGCTCGACGACCTCCACGCCGAGCAGGGGAAGGCGGTCGCCGGAGGCGGCGAGAAGTACGTCGCCCGCCACCACGCGCGCGGCAAGCTCACCGCTCACGAGCGGATCGAGTTGCTCGTCGACGAGGGTTCAGCCTTCCTCGAGCTGATGCCCTTGGCGGGTTGGGGCACCGACTTCCAGGTCGGGGCCAGCGTGGTCACCGGCATCGGGGTGGTCTCCGGAGTCGAGTGCATGATCGTCGCCAGCGACCCGACGGTGAAGGGCGGAGCGCTGAACCCCTCGTCGTTGAAGAAGAACTACCGCGCCGCGCAGATCGCGCAGGAGAACAATCTCCCGAGCATCAACCTGGTCGAATCCGGTGGTGCGGATCTGCCCACGCAAAAGGAGATCTTCATCCCAGGCGGAAAGGGATTCCGCGACATCACCCGCGCGTCGGCGCGCAAGCAGCCGTCGGTCGCGGTGGTCTTCGGCAACTGCACGGCGGGCGGCGCGTATGTCCCCGGGATGAGCGACTACGTGATCATGGTCAAGGAAGGCGCCAAGGTGTTCCTCGCCGGCCCGCCGCTGGTCAAGATGGCCACCGGCGAGGAGACCGACGACGAGTCGTTGGGTGGCGCCGAGATGCACTCGCGCATCTCCGGGCTCTCGGACTACCTGGCGGTCGACGAGTACGACGCGATCCGCCAGGCACGCCGCGTGATGGCTCGGCTCAACTGGAAGAAGCAGGGGCCCACGCCGTCGCTCGACTATGCCGAGCCCGACGAGGATCCGGAGGGCCTTCTCGACATCATCCCGACCGACCTCAAGGAGCCGTTCGACCCGCGGGACGTGATCGCCCGCCTGGTGGATGGCGTCAGCACCGACAACGAGGTCGCGTTCGACGAGTTCAAGCCGCTGTACGGATCGTCGCTGTGCGTCGGTTGGGCGAAGCTGCACGGCTACGAGATCGGCATCCTGGCTAACGCGCGCGGCGTGCTGTTCAGCGAGGAAGCCCAGAAGGCCACCCAGTTCATCCAGCTGGCGAACCAGAAGAACGTCCCGCTGCTCTTCCTGCAGAACACCACCGGCTACATGGTCGGCAAGGAGTACGAGCAGGGCGGCATCATCAAGCACGGCGCGATGATGATCAACGCGGTCTCCAACTCGAAGGTGCCCCACCTGACGGTGGTCATCGGTGCCTCCTACGGCGCTGGCAACTACGGCATGAACGGTCGGGCCTACGACCCACGATTCCTCTTCACCTGGCCCAACTCGAAGTCCGCGGTCATGGGTCCGCAGCAGTTGGCGGGTGTGCTCGAGATCGTCGCCCGGCAGTCGGCCGAGTCCAAGGGCCAGCCCTTCGACGCCGAGGGATTCGCCGGGATCAAGGCGATGGTCGAGGAGCAGATCGAGAAGGAGTCGCTGCCCTACGTCCTGTCGGGGATGGTTTACGACGACGGCGTCATCGACCCGCGCGACACCCGCACGATCCTGGGCATCTGCCTGTCTGTCATCGCCAACCAACCGATCGAGGGCGCCATGAACTTCGGCGTCTTCAGGATGTGAGTCAGATGATCACCCGACTTCTGGTCGCCAACCGAGGCGAGATCGCGCGCCGCGTCTTCCGGACCTGTCGCGACCTCGGCATCGAGACCGTGGCCGTCCACTCGGATGCCGACGCAGGCATGCCGTTCGTACGCGATGCGGACGCTGCGGTGCACCTGCCCGGTAATACCCCCGCCGAGACCTACCTGCGCGGCGACCTCATCATCGAGGCCGCGCGTAGGGCTGGCGCCGACGCGATCCACCCGGGCTACGGATTCCTGTCGGAGAACGCGGCGTTTGCGCGAGCCGTGATCGAGGCCGGCATCACCTGGGTCGGTCCCGCCCCGGACTCGATCGAGCGGATGGGCTCGAAGATCGAGTCGAAGAAGCTGATGGAGTCCGCCGGTGTTCCGGTGCTCGGCAACTTCACCGCGGACACGGCGACCGAGGCTGATCTGCCGTTGCTGGTCAAGGCATCCGCGGGTGGTGGCGGCCGTGGAATGCGCATCGTTCGGTCGCTAGATTCGCTCGCCGCCGAGATCGCGACTGCGCAGGCCGAGGCCGAATCCGCCTTCGGCGACGGCACCGTGTTCGTGGAGCCCTACGTCGAGAACGGTCGTCACGTCGAGGTCCAGGTCATGGGCACCGCCGATGGCGTCCTGGTGTTCGGCGAGCGTGACTGCTCGGTGCAGCGCCGTCACCAGAAGGTCATTGAGGAAGCCCCTGCGCCCGGCCTCCCGCAGGCGACCCGCGAGGCGTTGCACGAAGCCGCTCGAGCCGCTGCTGTCGCCATCGACTACCGCGGAGCCGGCACGGTCGAGTTCCTGTACGACCCGGCCAAGGACCGCTTCTACTTCCTGGAGATGAACACCCGCCTGCAGGTCGAGCACCCAGTGACCGAGGCGGTCTTCGGCGTCGACCTGGTCGCCTTGCAGATCGCGGTTGCTGAGGGGGGTCCTGCGGATGCCCCTTCGGTC
>JBQCDC010000203.1:0-2044 GCA_051961575.1 Marmoricola sp. | reverse complement strand
GTCACTGCGGTGAACGTCGCGCTCCCCTCGATCGCGCGCGACCTGAACGCCTCCCCTTCCCAGCTCCAGTGGGTACTCGACGCCTACGCGCTCGCGATCGCCAGCCTGCTGATCCTGTCGGGTTCGGTCGCGGATCGGATCGGCCGGCGGCGGGTGTTTCGGATCGGGCTCTCGATCTTCGGCGTGGGATCGGTGGCCTGCTCGCTCGCGACGAACCCTGGACTCCTGATCGGCGCTCGTGTGTTGCAGGCGGTCGGCGGGTCGATGTTGAACCCCGTCGCGATGGCGATCGTGACCAACACGTTCACCGACCCGAAGGAGCGCGCCCGCGCGATCGGCGTCTGGGGTGGGACGTTCGGGCTGAGCATGGCGCTGGGCCCGGTCGCCGGCGGAGCGTTGGTCTCCGGCGCAGGCTGGCGCTCGATCTTCTGGCTCAACGTGCCGGTCGTCATCGTCGCGCTGATCGCGACCACCCTGGTCGTGCCGGAGTCCCGAGCCGATCAGCCGCGTCGCTTCGATCCGGTCGGGCAGGCGCTGATGGTCGTTCTGCTCGGTGGGCTCACCTACGGGATCATCGAGGGACGCGAGCTGGGCTGGAGCTCGGCCACCGTGATCGCCTGCTTCGCCGTCGCCGCGCTCGCTCTGGTTGCGTTCGTCGGCATCGAGTCGCGCTCGTCGCAGCCCCTCATCGATCCCCAGTTCTTCCGAAGCATCCCGTTCTCGGGAGCGGTCGTGAGCGCGATCATCGGATTCGCGTCGATGGGAGGCTTCCTGCTGCTCAACACCCTTTACCTACAACAGGTTCGCGGCTACTCCGCGCTGCACGCCGGACTGATGACGTTGCCGATGGCCGCGGCGACCGCGGTGGCGTCGCCTCTCTCGGGACGATGGGTGGGAAACCGGGGCCCGCGCGGTCCGCTCGTGGCGGCGGGCATCGGGATCGCGATCAGCGGCGCGCTCCTCGCGCAGATCACCGCGACGACCTCGGCGGTCTACCTGGGCATCGCCTACTTCATCTTCGGCGTCGGCTTCGGGTTGCTGAACCCGCCCATCACGCAGGCTGCGGTCTCGGGCATGCCGCGGTCGCAGGCGGGCGTGGCGGCCGCGGTTGCCTCGACGAGCCGCCAGGTCGGGGTCGCGCTCGGCGTAGCTGTGCGGGGCGCGATCGCGTTCGGCCGACTCCACGGGCCGCTCAAGACCGGACTGGCGACCGCCTCGCACGCCTCGTTCACGGTGATGCTGGTCAGTGGTGTCGTGCTCGCGATCGTGGGTTACCTGGTGATCACGCGCCAGGCCCATGGGAGTGCCGAGCGCGCGATGGCCGAGGCGGCCTAGTCCACGTAGCGCGTGACGCGGCGTCCGAATGGTCCCGCCTCAGCGCCGTACAGCCGGCTCAGCTCCCAGGCCAGCACCTCGCCCACGCGACGGCAGAACGCCTCGGGTTCCTCGGCCGGGTCGGTCGGCTCGGGGATGATCCGATCGACCACGCCGACCGCGGCCAGATCCGCCGACCGGACGCGCTGTGCACGTGCCATCTCTGCGGCGTGCTCGGTGTCGCGATAGACGATCGCGCTCGCGCCCTCGGGCGGAAGCGGCGAGAGCCAGGCGTTCTCGGCCGCGATGATCCGATCGGCGGGCATGAGCGCCAGGGCGCCACCGCCGTTGCCCTCACCGAGCATCAGGCAAAGGGTCGGCGCGGGGAGGCTGACCAGATCCGACAGGCAGCGCGCGATCTCCCCGGCGAGGCCACCCTCCTCAGCCTCGGCGCTCAGCGCGGCACCCGGCGTATCGATCACAGTGACAAGCGGCAGCCCGAGCTCGACCGCGAGCCGCATCCCGCGTCGCGCCTCACGCAATGCCCCCGGACCCATCGGGTGCTCCGCGGACTGCCCGCGCCGGTCCTGGCCGAGGAAGACGCAAGGCGCGTCGCCGAAGCGAGCCAGCGCGATCATCAGGCCGGGATCGGACTCGCCCTGACCGGTGCCGTGCAGCGGAACGACCTCAGACGCGCCGAAGTGAAGGAGTCGACGGACGCCAGGGCGCT
>JBQCDC010000202.1:0-2213 GCA_051961575.1 Marmoricola sp. | reverse complement strand
CGGTTCTCCTCCTCGAACCGAACTCGGTCGACGAGGTCCGAGGGCAGCAGCTTGGTCTGACCCGACTCGATCACCGTGATCCGGCGCAGCATCTGCCGCACGATGATCTCGATGTGCTTGTCGTGGATCGACACGCCCTGGCTGCGGTACACCTGCTGGACCTGGTCCACGAGGTGCTCCTGCGCCTTGCGGACACCGAGCACGCGCAGGACGTCCTGCGGGTCCTCGGTACCGACGGTGAGCTTGGAGCCGACCTCGACGTGCTGGCCGTCCTCGACGGTCAGACGCGCACGCTTGGAGACCGGGTACTCCTGGACCTCCGAACCGTCGTCGGGGGTCAGGATCAGCTTGCGCGCCTTGTCCGTGTCCTCGATCTCGACGCGTCCGGCCGCCTCGGCGATGGGTGCCTTGCCCTTGGGCTGGCGGGCCTCGAAGAGCTCGACCACGCGCGGGAGACCCTGCGTGATGTCGTCTGCCGAGGCCACACCGCCGGTGGGGAAGGTCCGCATCGTCAACTGATTACCGGGCTCACCGATGGACTGAGCCGCGATGATGCCGACGGCCTCACCGATGTCCACGAGCTTGCCGGTGGCCAGCGAACGGCCATAGCACTTCGCGCAGGTTCCGGTCTTGGCGTCACAGGTCAGCACCGAGCGGACCTTGACGGTCTCGACGCCGGCCTCGACCAGCTGGTCGATCGTGACGTCGCCGAGGTCGGAGCCAGCCGGAGCCAGCACCTCACCGCTGGTCGGGTGCACGATGTCGACGGCCGCCGTACGAGCGTACGCGGAGGTCTCCGCGTTCTCGTCCTTGACGACCACGCCGTCCGGGCCCTTGACGCCGATGACCTTCGGCATGCCGCGCTCGGTGCCACAGTCGTCCTCACGGATGATGACGTCCTGGCTGACGTCGACCAGACGACGGGTCAGGTAACCCGAGTCGGCCGTACGCAGAGCGGTGTCGGCAAGACCCTTACGAGCACCGTGGGTCGAGATGAAGTACTCGAGAACCGACAAGCCTTCACGGAAGTTCGACTTGATCGGACGCGGGATGATCTCGCCCTTCGGGTTCGCCACCAGACCACGCATAGCGCCGATCTGACGGACCTGCATCATGTTTCCACGAGCACCCGAGTGGACCATCGTGAAGATCGGGTTCGTCTTCTCGAAGGTGCCCTCAAGAGCCTTGGCCACGTCGTTCGATGCCTGGGTCCAGATCTCGATGAGCTCCTGACGACGCTCGTCGTCGGTGATCAGACCACGGTCGAACTGCTTCTGGACCTTGAGCGCGAGCTCGTCGTACTTGGCCAGGATCTGCGGCTTCTCGGCCGGGGTGACGACGTCCTCGATCGAGATCGTCACACCCGAGCGGGTCGCCCAGTAGTAACCGGCGTCCTTCAACGCGTCGAGGGCGTTGGCGACCTCGACCTTGGTGTAGCGCTCGGCCAGGTCGTTGACGATGGCGCCGACCTGCTTCTTACCAGCCTCGCTGTTCACGAAGGGGTAGTCGGCGGGAAGGGTCTCGTTGAAGATCACGCGACCCAGCGTGGTCTCCAGCGTCAACGGCTCACCCTCGGTCCAGCCGTCAGGCAGCGGGTACCCGGCGGGCGGGACCACGTTCTCGAGACGGATCTTGATCGGCGTCTGGATCCGGATCTCGCCACGGTCGAACGCCATGATCGCCTCAGCTGCGGAGGAGAACGCGCGGCCGGCACCCGGCTGCTCGCCGACACCATCACGGGTCAGGAAGAACAGACCGATGATCATGTCCTGCGTCGGCATGGTGACCGGACGACCGTCGGACGGCTTGAGGATGTTGTTGGTCGAGAGCATCAGGATGCGAGCCTCGGCCTGAGCCTCCGCCGACAGCGGCAGGTGCACAGCCATCTGGTCACCATCGAAGTCTGCGTTGAACGCGGTGCAGACCAGCGGGTGGATCTGGATGGCCTTGCCCTCGATGAGCTGCGGCTCGAACGCCTGGATACCCAGACGGTGGAGCGTAGGCGCACGGTTGAGCAGCACCGGGTGCTCGGCGATGACCTCTTCGAGAACGTCCCAGACCTCGGGGCGAACCGCACGCTCGACCATCCGCTTGGCGGACTTGATGTTCTGCGCGTGCGACAGGTCGACGAGGCGCTTCATCACGAACGGCTTGAAGAGCTCGATGGCCATGTACTTCGGCAGACCGCACTGGTGCAGCTTGAGCTGCGGACC
>JBQCDC010000201.1:0-2270 GCA_051961575.1 Marmoricola sp. | reverse complement strand
GCTGTCTCAGCGGTGCTGAATTGCTGATATCTCCGGGACTCGCCTCCGCCACACCTCGCTCCGCGAGGCGTAACTCCGGCTCATTCCTCACTATCAGCGATAGTTGGTGAACTGCACCGCGAAGTCGAGGTCCTGGCCCTTGACCAGGGCGATGACGGCCTGCAGATCATCACGCGACTTGGAGGAGACCCGCAGCTCGTCACCCTGGATCTGCACCTTCGCGCCCTTGGGACCCTCGTCGCGGATCAGCTTGCCGATCTTCTTGGCGTCCTCGGAGGTGATGCCCTCCTTGAGGGCGATCGAGATCTTCGACTGCTGACCCGACTGACGCGGCTCGGAGGCGTCGAGGATCTTCAGCGACTGGTCGCGCTTGATCAGCTTCTCCTTGAACACCTCGAGCACGGCACTCGCGCGGTCATCGGCGTTCGCGGCGATCTCGATGGCCTTCTCGCCGGCCCACTTGATCTCGGCGCCCGTGCCCTTGAAGTCGAACCGCTGCGATACCTCGCGGGCGGTCTGCGACAGGGCGTTGTCGACCTCCTGACGGTCGAGCTTGCTCACGATGTCGAAGGAGGAGTCGGCCATGGTGATCGCGGACCTTTCGATTGGTAAGGAGTGACGACGCTGCGCTATTCTCGCTGCGCTGTCGGCCAGACTATCGAGCCTGACCGAGAGCAAGCCGATGGCAGGTTGCCCGAGTGGCCAAAGGGATCTGACTGTAAATCAGACGGCTCAGCCTACGCAGGTTCGAACCCTGCACCTGCCACCGAAGCTGAGGGGCGGTCCACCCGGACCGCCCCTCAGTCCGTTGAAGCGGTAGCCAGGACGGCACCGAGGCCGATCATCATCGCGCCGCCCGCTGTGCTGAGGTGGTCGAGACGCTTCGGCTTGCGCGCGAACCAGTCCCGTGCGCGGCTCGCCACCGCGACCCAGACGCTGTCGGAGGCGACCGCCATCACGCTGAACAGCACCCCGAGGCCCAGCATCTGCGGCGCCGCGGCGGCGTGCTGGCTCACGAACTGCGGCAGGAAGGCAGCGAAGAACACGATCGTCTTGGGGTTGGTCACGCCGACCACGAAGCCCGTCCGCACCGGGCCGCGCCCACGGGTCACCGGGTTGCCGTCGGCCATCGCCTGCCGCGCGTCACGGCGATGGCGGATCGCCTGCACGCCGAGATAGACGACGTAGGCCGCACCCGCCAGCTTCAGGATCGTGAAGGCGGTCGCACTGGCGGCGACCACGGCACCCAGACCCAAGGTGACGCCGACGACCTGCGTGGCCAGCCCGAGGGCATTGCCCACGACCGAGAGCAGCGCCTCACGTCGACCGACCGTCAGAGCGCGACCGATCGTGAACAGGAGGCTGGGGCCGGGCACCTGGATGAAGAGGATCGAGGCGACGACGAAGGCAAGCAGCTGACTAGAGGACGGCACCCGATGATTGTGCAACCGCCCGAGCCGTCGGGTCGAGCCAGATTACGGATCCTTCTCCCAGTCCGAGGTGTCGCTGGGTCGCGCGCGTGATCGTGACCGTGGCCGGGTCGGGCTCGCCGTCGACCGAGACGGTCAAGCGAACCTCGAAGCCCACCCGAAGCAAGCGATCGACCCGACCCTTCAGCGCACCGGGCACCTCATGCGTGGTCACCTCGATGTCATGGGGCCGCACGAGTGACCCACCGAGTCGCGTCACGGGTCCCAGGAAGCTCATCACGAAGTCGGTCGCCGGTGCGTCGTAGAGCTCGTCGGGCGTCCCGATCTGCTCGACCTTGCCGTGGTTGATCACGACGATCTCATCGGCGACCTCGAGCGCCTCTTCCTGGTCGTGCGTGACGAAGACCGTGGTCACCGAGACCTCATCGTGGAGCCGACGCAGCCAGTCGCGGAGCTCCTTGCGAACCTGAGCGTCTAGGGCACCGAAGGGTTCGTCGAGCAGCAGGACGGTGGGCTCCACCGCCAGCGCCCGTGCCAATGCCATCCGCTGGCGCTGGCCACCCGACAGCTGTGCGGGCAGGCGGTCCGCGAACTGCGAGAGGTGCACGAGCTCGAGCAACTCGTCGACCCGCTTCTTCACGTCGGCACGGGACCGCTTGCGGATCTCCAGCCCGAACGCCACGTTCTTGGCAACCGACATGTGCTTGACGGCCGCAGAGTGCGGGAAGACGAAGCCGCCGTTGCGCGTCTGCGGCGGCAGGTGCGTTGCCGTCACACCCGCGATCTCCACAGTCCCGCTGTCGGCCGTCTCCAGTCCGGCGATGATCCGCAGGAGCGTCG
>JBQCDC010000200.1:0-2070 GCA_051961575.1 Marmoricola sp. | reverse complement strand
CGATGTCCGGGTGGGCGCCGATGGCCGCCTGGTGGCAGGAGTGGCAGTCACCGCAGCCGCCGTGCTCGCACTGGAGGGCGGTGGCGAAGGCGATCGCGGCGTTGGAGCGGCCGCTGCCGGGCGGGCCGCAGAACAGCCAGGCGTGGGTCATGTCCCCCGCGACGGCCTGCTTCAACTGGGCGATGGCGGGGGCCTGGCCGAGGAGGTCGTCCCAGACGGTCACAGCAAGGCCTCGACCCGCGCACGGATGATCTCGGCCAGTTCCTGCCGGTCGCCGCGGCCGTCGAGCACCAGGTAGTGCTCGGGGTCCTGCTCGGCCAGCCTGAGGAAGCTCTCGCGCACGCGGGTGTGGAACTCGGGGCCCTCCGCCTCGATGCGGTCACGCTCGGCGAAGCGGCCCAGCCCATCGCTGGGAGCGACATCCAGGAGCACGGTCAGGTTGGGGCGCAGGTCGTTGGTGGACCAGCGCACGATCCATTCGAGGTCGTCGGGCTCGAGGTGTCGGCCGGCGCCCTGGTAGGCCAGCGTCGAGTCGACGTAGCGGTCGGTGATGACGACGGCTCCCCGCGCGAGGGCGGGCAGGATCACGGCGCGCAGGTGCTCGGACTTGTCGGCGGCGTAGAGCAGGGCCTCGGCGCGGTGGTCGAGGGTTCCGGTCTCTGGGTCAAGCAGGATCTCGCGGATCCGCTGGCCGGTGGGCGTGCCGCCGGGCTCGCGGGTGAGGACGACCTCGTGCTCGCTCAGGGCGTCTGCCAGCAGCTGGGCCTGCGTCGACTTCCCCGCTCCCTCGCCGCCCTCGAAGCAGACGAAGAGGCCGGTGGAGGCGTAGGTACCGGAGAACACGAGATGCGCCTACGAGGTGCCACCGACCCCGCCGAACTTGCACTTATTTCATTCGAACCTGCACAAGAAGTGCAAGGTCGAATGAAATAAGTGCAAGGTCGGCGATCAGGGCTTCTTGGCCGCGGCCTTCTTGGTCGTCTTCTTCGCGGTCTTCTTCGCCGCAGACTTCTTCGCCGTCTTCTTGGCGGCCTTCTTGGCCGGACCCTTGGCTCGACGCTCGGCCAGGAGCTCAGCGGCCCGCTCGAGGGTGATCTCCTCGACGGTGTCATCCTTGCGCAGGGTGGCGTTGTACTCGCCGTCGGTCACGTAGTCGCCGAACCGACCCGACCGCACCGTCACCGGCTGACCCGAGACCGGGTCGTTGCCGAGTTCCTTCAGCGGAGCCGCCGCAGCGGCACGCCCCCGGGTCTTCGGCTGCGCGTAGATCGCGAGCGCCTCGTCGAGTGTGATCGAGAAGATCTGCTCCTCGCTGGTCAGCGACCGCGAGTCCGTGCCCTTCTTCAGGTACGGGCCGTAGCGACCATTCTGCGCGGTGATCTCCACACCCTCGGCGTCCGTGCCCACCACCCGCGGCAGCGACATCAGCTCGAGCGCCTGCTCCAGCGTGATGGTCTCCAGCGACATCGACTTGAACAGCGAGCCGGTGCGCGCCTTCTGCTTCTTGGGGGCGTCGTCGGGTAGGACCTCGGTGACATACGGCCCGTAGCGACCGTTCTTGGCCACGATCCGGTTGCCCGACTCCGGGTCCACGCCCAACTCGTGCTCGGCGCCCGCGGGGTTCGCGAGCAGCTCGCGGGCCTTCTCCACGGTCAGCTCGTCGGGCGGCAGGTCCTCCGGGACGTTCGCACGCGGGAGCGGGTCAGCGTCCGAGGTGGTGTCCTCCACGTACGGCCCGTAGCGGCCGACCCGCAGGTCGATGCCGCTGGGCTGTCCAGAAGCCTCGGCGATCGGGAACGTGGCCAACTCCTTGGCGTCGATCTCGCCCAGCTCGGTGACCAGCGTCTTGAGGCCCTGCACATCGCCGCTGCCGAAGTAGAACTCGGCCAGCTCGGTGTTGCGCTGCTTGCGACCACCGGCGATCTCGTCGAGCACATCCTCGAGACCGGCAGTGAACTCATAGGAGACCAACCGTGCGAAGTGCTCTTCCAGGAGGCGAACGACGGAGAAGGCGAGCCAGGCCGGAACGAGCGCGGTGCCCTTCTTGTAGACATAGCCGCGGTTGAGGAT
>JBQCDC010000199.1:0-3460 GCA_051961575.1 Marmoricola sp. | reverse complement strand
CCGGCTCGGTGTGGGTGGTGACGGCCGGTCCGACGCTCAGTCACGTCGACGATGGCGGCGAGGTCGTGGCGCGCAGGGCGATGACCGGCGTCGATCGCGGCGCCTACGTGAAGCAGATCGGCTCGATGCTGGTCGTCGGTGGTCGAGCGAGCCATCTGTTGACCGCACCCGATCCGAAGGTGCCTGCCCCTGCTTCCGACGATCCGGCGGTCACGGCCTTCGACGCCGTCAGTCACGAGGTGCGCTGGCAGTGGGGCCGAGGCGTCACGGCACACGTGCTCGGCGAGGAGAACGGTGTTCTCGTGGTTGAGGTCGCGCGTGGCGAGAACCTGAGCCTGGTCGCGCTCGACTTCGCCGGGCATCAGCGCTGGAGCACGGACCTGCCCACCCGAACCACCGCTGACATGACGTTGCGGGACGGCACCGTGATCGTGCGGACGGCGAGCGCTGTCGCCGGCTACGACGCCCGGACCGGTGCCCGTCGCTGGACCCGAGTCCTCGGCGCTGCGTTCCCCGTCGGCTTCGACCTCGGTGCGCAACCGAGCGTCGGTGAGCGCGTGCTGCTGGGGACCACGACCGCGCTCGTGGCGCTGGATCCAGCTACAGGGAGGGCCGTGAGCTATCCGCTGCCGACAGCCGGATCGGTCGGCGCGTTCTGGCCTTACGAGATCACGGTCTCGGGGCGCTCGGCGATCGTGGAAACGAACACGGGCGCAGTGCTCATCGCACTACGCCCGCGTCTGTAGATCGCTTGATCAGTGGCCGATCGGCATCGGCGCAGCGCCGGTGCCGGCCTCCTTCGTGCGGGGCAGGAACAGCGCCGGGATGAAGCAGCAGGCCACCAGGATCGTCGCGATGACGAAGACACCCGCGTAGGCGTCGCCCATGTGCGGGATCGCGCTGCCGATCAGCTTGCTGGTGTCGCCGTGCGTGGCGAGCGCGCCCTGGTAGGCGATGACGTCCGCGTGCTTCTGCAGGGCATTGACCAGCAGTACGGAGAACAACGCCGTACCGATGGACGAGGCGACCTGCTGCGTGATGTTCATCAGGGTCGAGCCGCGTGCGATCGACGCCGCGTCGAGCTTGGCGAGCGCTGCGCTCATGATCGGCATCATCGTGGCACCCATGCCGAGGCCCATGATGACCAGGCCGCCGAGCATGAAGGGGAAGTAGCCCGTGGTCGAGCTGGTGAAGGCGAAGAAGCCCATGCCGATGGTGTCGAACAGCAGCCCGGTGAGTACGACCTTGCCCGGACCGATCTTGTCGGCGAGCACGCCGGCGATCGGCATCGTGAGCATCGCGCCGACACCCTGAGGCGCCAGCCACCAGCCCGAGTTGAGCGGGGTCTGGTGGTGCACGTTCTGGAAGTACAGCGGGAACAGCAGCGTGGCACCGAAGAACGCGATCGCGAAGACCATCATGGCGAGGACCGCGATGGTGATCTCCTTGTGGAGGAACAGGCGCAGGTCCACCAGCGGGTGGATGTTGTGCTTGCGCAGGGCCCACGGAACGAACGCCAGGACCAGCACGATGCCGACGGCGCTGAAGATCACGACCTGGTTGGTCCACATGGTGCCGTGCTCCTGCTCGGCAGCCGGGATCGAGGAGATGCCGTAGAGCAGGCTCGCGTGGCCCGGCGAAAGCAGCAGCATGCCGACGAAGTCGAACGTCTCCGATGGGGACACCGAGTCCTTCTCGAGCACGAACCACGAGTAGACGACCGCGATCGCGCCGATCGGCACGTTGATCAGGAAGATCCAGTGCCAGCTGGCGATGGCGATCAGCCAGCCACCGAGGATCGGGCCGAAGATCGGGCCGAGGAGCATGGGGATGCCGAGCACGGCCATCACGCGACCGACGCGCTCCGGTCCGGCGGCGCGGGTCAGGATCGTCATGCCGAGCGGCATCAGCATGCCGCCCCCGAGGCCCTGGAGGACGCGGTAGGTGACCAGGAGCTCGAGGGAGTTCGCGGTCGAGCACATCGCGGAGCCGATCGTGAAGAGCACGATCGCGAGGATGAAGAGACGCTTGGTGCCGAAGCGGTCCGCAGCCCAGCCGGTCAGCGGAATGACGGTCGCCAACGCGAGCGTGTAGCCGGTCATCGTCCAGGCGACCTGTGCCGACGTCTTGTGGAACGTCTGCTGGAAGGTGTTCAGGGCGACGGAGACGACGGTGATGTCGAGGATCGACATGATGGCGGCAAGCACGACGACGCCTGCGGTCAGCAGGACTCGCTTGTCGAGCTTGTCCGACGCGGCTGGGGTTTCAGCCGGAGAGGTGAGTTCGGTGGTCACGGATCGAGCCTAATTGCGCGGATGTGTATCTACCACATCGAAGGTGCGTGAAGGGGACGTGTGATCGGACACGTTGGGCTCGGCGCCCGTGGGTTTGATGTCGTTGTCACGCGGACACGGGTGCCCTAGCGTCGGCACATGCGAATCGCAGGCTTGGCAGTTCGTCTTGGAGCAGTCGCGGTTGCGGCCTCGATGGTCGCTGCATGCGGGTCGACAACTCCCCGAGTAGTCGCGAAGACATCGCCGAGTATGAGCGCATCGCCAACCGCGCTTCCGCCGATCGGACAGGGATCCCTGCCTCCAGCCACGAAGACCGTCGTGCCCTACACCCGTGGCAGCGGAATCCAGCAACTGCGTCCCACGCGTGCCTATACGGGCCCGATACTCGTCGAGTACGCATGCATCGGAGGAGGACAGCTTGCGCTCCAGTTCGGCGGCGTTTCCACCACGGAGCAATGCGATGGCCGCCCCTATGGGTACGGGGACCAGACCGCCACGGTCAAACAGACCACCAACCTCACGATCACCGCACCATCGACGTCGCACTGGTACGTGCGGGTGATCTCCAACCCTTAACTCTTGATGAGGGTTTGTGCCGCCCGAGCTAGCTGTGCTGCCAGGTCACGGTGAAGTTCTGGCCGTTCACGAGCTTGCTCGGCACCGCCTTGACCGTGCTGTTCGTGGCCATGGTGATCTGATCGGGATTCAGGCTGCCGATCGTCCGGCGATTCGCGAGTGAGGCGGTGAAGGCGACCGTCCCGAAGTCAGCCAGAGGTAGGACCTTGCCACTCGACGGTGCCTCGGCGATGACCTCGGCCGAGAAGCGTTGGGCCGAAGCCAGCGCCTTGGTCTGTGTCTCCGCCCAGCCGCGAGTCCGATCGGTGAGGATCAGCGTGAAGTTCGAACTCGAATAGGTGACCGACGCGCTCATCGCGTCGCCGGGGCGCACCGTGTCGGTGTAGTTGACCGGGAACGCCGGATACACCTCGAACCATCCGTAGTAGTGCGGGACGCCCCGAACGCAGTCGGCGTCGGTGCCGGTCTGCTCGACCGTGCTGCTCCCGTCGCCGTCGATGCCGACCCAGAACGACGAGTAGGCACTCTTCTTGCCGGTCGCCGCGCAGTTGACAGTCGGTTGCGTCCAAGAGGCCGAGACCGACGTGAAG
>JBQCDC010000198.1:0-2011 GCA_051961575.1 Marmoricola sp. | reverse complement strand
GTTGAGGAGGCGCGAAGCGCCGTCACGAAACCTACGTCGAGACCGCGGTCAGCACGTGCGCCCGCGTCTCTGCGGATTCCCACAGGCGCGCGGTGTGCGCCAGGTCCGACCCCGCGAAGAAGACCACCGGTAGAGCCACGATCACCGACCACTCCCACGACGCGACCGCGGTGGCCATGAAGACGAGGCCGAGCAGCGTGGTGGTGAGGGCGAGCCGCGCCGAGTAGCCGACCATGGCGACCGGCGGCGCCGGCGTCGCTCGTGCACCGCGAAGGTCCGCCGGGTAAGGCTTCGTGATCGACCATCGCAGGCATCGCCCGGTCACGAACACGACCGTGACCACCGAGACACAGAAGACCGAGGCGACCTCGGACAGCGTCGGCACGCCCGCGCGCAGTGCGCCCAGGCCGATTGCGGGGATGAGCGAGACCAGCAGCAGCTCACCCAGCACCCAGCTCCGCACCGCGAAGGCGAGCCCCGGGCTGGCGGGCAGGCTCTCCCGCCAGAACGCCCCCTTGGCATCCAGGCACCAGATGTTCACGCCGAACAGCAGCGCTCCACCCGAGCAGACCAGACCGGGGAACATGGTGATCACTTGCCAGTGGAGTGATCCGGCCAGTGCCACCGCCCCCGGCAGCACGCCGAGGAACAAGATCCCGCGCCGAAGTGGAACCGCGCGCCACACGCTCGCTCGATCGATCCGCAACATGGCGATGAAGTCGGTGACGGGGTTCGGTCGAGCGACCCGCTGGCCAGACTCGAGCTTCAGCTCATCGACCGCTTGGTGGCGCGAGGCCCGGTCGGCAGCCCAACCGCCGACCCAGACCGCCGCGCTAACGATCGCCGCGAAGACGGTGAGCGCGATCAACCCGTGCCACCAGTGGTTGGCGCTCAGGCGCAGTTGCGCGTCCAGCACCCACTTCGTGAGGTACCCGCGGTCGAGCCAATGGCCGAGGCGGCCGCTGACGACCAGCCAGCCGCTTGTCGCTGCTAGCGCCACGCCGGCCGCGCGAACAACGAGCACGCCTCCCCGTAGGCGCCTCACCCATTCCGCAAGTCCCGCGAGCATCTGGCCGACCACGGTGGCGGTGGCGATCCATCCGAGCGTGACGACCTGTGCGAGTCCCAGCTGCCAGTGCCGTCCGTAGCCGTAGCTCATCGCGGCGAGCAGGGTCCACGACTCCATCAGCCAGGCGATGTTCAGCGGCGCCAGAACCAGTCCTACGAGGAAGTCCGTCTTCGCACTGATCGGATAGGGCGACGCCTCGTCGTTGGTGAGGAGCTGACGCCCGCCTCCGGCCACCGTCGCGGCGATGGCAGTCAGCAACAGGAAGCTCAGATACGCGGTGGGCGTGAGCACCAACGCCTGGATCCGGGTCGGTCGCCCCTGGGGGAGGTACTGCGGCAGCCAGGCCAGCGCGAACGTCACGGTGAGCACGGCCGCCAGCGCGATGCGGGCACGCCGCTTCGCCCGTCCGCGCAGGTGACCCGTCCGGAACCGCAGCAGCACGGACGTGTCGTGTGCCGCTTGTCGCCACTCGCCCATCAGCGGTCCAGTAGAAGGCGATACGCGTCAGCGCCGTCGCTGCCGCGCAGGTCGCTCGCGTCCGACACCGAGACCGCCGATCCACCGCGGAGCACGATGGCGTCGTTGCAGGCCTCGACAGCGAGCTCGCGCAGGTGGGTCGACACCAGGACCGCGGCGCCGCGGCAGCGAGCCTCGGAGATGATCTCCATGGTCGCCTCGACGCCGATCGGGTCCACGCCGTCGAAGGGCTCGTCGAGCAGCAGGACCGACGGCTCGTGCAACGCAGCCAGAATGACCGACAACCGGCGGCCCATCCCGTGGCTGAACCCGGCGGCGATCCGATGGGCCACGTCGCCCAGCTCGAATCGTTCGAGGAGGTCGCGCGCACGCGCCTCCCAGTCGTCCAGGCGGCGCAAGCGCGCGGCGAGCTGCAGGTGCTCCCACGGCGTCGCGCGCGGAACGATGCCACCGACGTCGGGGCAA
>JBQCDC010000197.1:0-12118 GCA_051961575.1 Marmoricola sp. | reverse complement strand
AGCGTGACGACCTACGACGAACCCGGCGTCCGCGCGGCCGCCCTTCTCACCCAGGACATCGACTCGGCGCGACACCTCGTCGCCGAGGTGTTGGGGCCGCTCGCCGCCGATGATGAGCCGACCGAACGGCTCCGCGAGACGCTGCTGGTGTTCCTGAGTGAGGGCGGCAGCTTCCGCTCCGCCGGCGAGCGGTTGCACGTGCATCGCAACACCGTGAAGTACCGCGTGGATCGAGCCGTCGAGGTGCGCGGGCGTGAGCTCTCGGGTGATCGCTTCAACCTGGAACTGGCACTTCTCGCGTGCCAGTGGCTCGGGCAGGCCGTGCTCTGACCCCAGGGTGTCAGCCGATGCTCGTGTCGGATTAGCCATCCGTTCACTTGACTCCGGGAACCTCCGGGCGTGCGGATCGCCCAGATTGCCAACTTCATCGGGCCCCAGTCGGGCGGGATGAAGACGTGCGTTTCAGCGCTCGCCAACGGCTACGTCGAGGCTGGCGCAGAGCGCCTCCTGGTCGTCCCCGGGCCCGTCGACGCTCGTTACGAGACCGAGTTGGGCGACGTCGTCCAGGTCCGCGCTCCACGCGTCGGACCGTCCTACCGGCTCATCATCGAGCCCTGGCGCCTGGCCGAGATCCTGACCCAGTTCGGACCGACCTCTGTCGAGGTCAACGACAAGCTGACGCTGACGCCAGTCTCCTGGTGGGCTCGGAGCAAGGGCATCGGCTCCGTGCTGTTCTCGCACGAGCGCCTGGACGAGTACATGCTCAACGTGACCCAGTGGGAGACCACTACGAAGGTCTCGACCGCACTGCTCAACCGCATCCTTGTGCGCAGCTTCGACGCGGTGGTCGTGACGTCGGAGTTCGCGCAGCACGAGTTCCAGAAGCTGGCGGATCGCGTCGACTGCCCGACCGTGCTGGTGCCGCTCGGCGTCGACCTCGAGATGTTCCGACCGCGGGTCGCGTCGACGCACACCAACGGCGATGTCTTCAAGCTGATCTACGTCGGCCGGCTCTCCCGCGAGAAGCACCCCGCGCTGGCGGTGGCCACCGCGGTCGAGTTGCATCGACGCGGTGTCCGGGTCCAGCTCGACGTCTACGGCGAGGGCGGCCAGCGCGCCGAGCTCGAGGAGCTCGCTCACGGCGCGCCGGTCACCTTCCACGGGCATCTCGACGACCGCGAGCGGCTCGCACTCCGCATCTCGGAGGCTGACGTGGCACTCTCGGTCTGCCCCTCGGAGACCTTCGGGCTGGCGGTGCTCGAGGCCCTGGCCAGTGGAACCCCCGTCGTCACGGCCGACCGAGGGGGCGCGCGCGAGATCGTCGACGCGGACTCCGGCGACTGGGGCGCTCCCGTTCCCGACGCGCTCGCCGACGCCGTCCTGCGGGTGGCCGATCGGCCCGTCGCTCAGCGTCGTGAAGAGGCTCGACTTCGCGCCGAGCAGTTCCCCTGGGCGCGCACAATCAACTCGATGCTCGACCTGCACGAAGCTCTGGCGAGCGGCGACCTCGCGGTCGGCTAAGCGCTGAGCTCGTACTCGGCGTCGTAGCGCGGAGCCGCGATCCGCACCAACGAGCGACGGCCATCGCGCGTCAGCAGGATGCCGGCCAGCAGCAGGCCGATCAGAGCACTGCCCCCGATCACGGCCCCGTAGATCCCGTGCCAGCTCGTATCCATCGGCGCCGTCAGACCGAAGATGAGGCTCAGTGCGACGAAGGCCGCCATGACGCGCCGCCGCAACGGCAATGCACCGATGAACGGGAGCGCCCAGAGCAGGTACCAGAGGTGCACGCTCGGCCCGAGCAGTGCCGACGTGAGCGCGACGAAGGCTGCGGCCCGGACGGCCGCGCCGGGCCGACCCGAGGGCATCCGGAACGCCGCATAAGCAGCGCAGATCACGATGCCTGCCGATCCGATGTCGCGCAGGACGACCGTGAACAGCCGACCCGGCAGGCCGAGCTGCAGCATCGCCGCGACACCGTCCAGGCCGCGACCCAGCATCGTGGGGATGGACAGCACGGTCGTGAGGCCGCCGGGCACGTTGAGCGCGTCGATCCAACCCGAGCCGAGGCCGCTGACCCAGCCGAGGCCGACCAGCGTCACGAGTGAGATGCCACCGACCGCCACCAGCCGCTTCAGGCGCTCGGTCGCGGTGGCTGTCACGGGAAGAGAGACGAGGGCGACCGCCACACCGACGAGGCCGCCCGGCACCTTCACGGCCGCGGCCATGCCGACGACCACTGCGGCGAGCCGCCAGTGCTCTCGCGCGATCACCAGAGCCGCAGCCGCGAGCCCGGCGACGAGCATGTCGTTGTGCATGCCCGCGACACCGCAGGTCAGCACCAACGGCGAGGTGACCACGAGAGCGGTCGCCAGGCCGGGATCGGCGCCGGTCCAGTCCGCCAGCCGCGGCACTGCCCAGGCGAGCAGCGCGAGACCGAGAAGAGCGAGCACGCGGTAGCCGAGGACGAGGCCGAACGGCGACTGCGTGATGTGTGTGATCAGCCCGCCCCACCAGACCGGCAGCGGGCCGTAGGGCGTGAGGCTGTGGCGCCACATCGGGTCGACCGCCTGCAGCAGGTCGCCACCGAGAGCGGCCGGCCCGAAGTGATACGGCGAGATGCCCAGCCCTGCCATCGCGCCCTGGGCCGCGTAGGACCAGCCGTCGCGCGAGAACAGCGGCGGCGCGAGCAGCAGCGGCGCCGACCACCAGACAGCGGCCCGTCGCACGAGAGACAGGGATCCGCGATGCGTGGCGGCGTGCCGACAGAGCGCCAGCCACGAGTGCGACAGAAGGCCGAGACCGACCAGCACGACTCCGAGGGCGGCGATGCGAGTGGCCTCGTCAGCGCGCAGCCGCAGCAGGAACTGGTGGTGTAGCAGGCTGCTCGGCGGCAGGGTCGCGACCACGATCCCGCCGAGCAGAACCATGACGCTGCCGACGACGCCACGCACGACAACCCGGTTCACGCGGCGACCTCCATCGGAGTCGGTGCGTCGGGCGTCTCCGGCTCCTCGGGTCGATGCAGCGGCGACCAGTCGTGGGCCGAGCTCGAGGTCACGAGACCGACGACACCGACGATCAGCAGCACGGCGGCAGCGATCGTGGTGAGCACGCCCGGCGGCGACGCGTGGAAGGCGAGAAGCCCGACCGTGTAACTGACCACCGGGTTCACGATCGTCATCGCGCTGACCGCCCAGGGCAGCGGGCCCGCCGCGAAGGCCGCCTGGGTCAGGATCGTGGCCAGGGTCGTCGAGGTGAGCAGGCCGAACAGCGGCGGCGTGACCAGGTGCAACAGTCCGTGGTGGCCGACCTCGTCGGCGACCAACTTGAGGAACACCGCGGTCATGGCGAAGCAGACACCGGCGGCCATGGCCGTGGTCACTGCGGCGGTACGCGGCGTGCGACCGTGCGCGATGACGAGCAGCACGACGATCGCGACAGCCGCGGCGGCGACCACGTACGGCACTCGACCCATGCCCGCCTCAGGGCTGAAGCTGCGGCCGGACTCGCTGCCGACGACTAGCGCCACGCCACCGCAGATGCAGGCGCTGCAGATCCAGTCGACCGCCGTCGGCCAGGCTCGTGCCGACCATGCCGCGAACGCGACCGCGAACATCAGCTGCGTGGGCATCAGGGGCTGGACCAGCGCGACCGATCCGCGCTCGAGCGCCACCGCCTGCGTGAGGAAGCCGACGATGTTGATCCCGATGCCGAGCATCCACAGCGGCGACTGCACCAGGTGCAGCATCAGGCGTCGCAGCCCGCTGAGGCCGCCGGACCGAACCGGGACCCCAGCGCTCGCTCGCTGCTGAATGCTGGCGGAGAAGGAGAAGAAGAAGCACGCCGTCAGCGCAAGCGCAATGACACTGCCGACGTTGCTCATGTGGCCCAACGTAGGAGGGCCAGTTCGGCCGACTCCTAAGCCGACACGGACAGAACGTTACGAACGAGCGACGACTTGGCGTCGCGCGTGTGAGGTACGTCGCGGGGTTTCGTGACGCGCCTGCGGCGCTCCTCAACCTCCGTCAGATGGCGGTGCGGCGCGGCTTCTTGTCGGACGGGTCGTACTTGCCCTCGTCGGCGGCACGCTGAGCCTTCTTGAGCTGGCGCGTCAGGCTCCAGCCGAGGAAGGCGACCGCGACGACCAGAAGCATGAAGACGGCGAAACCGCCCCAACCCGCGACGACGTTGTTGTCGGTGGGGGTCGGGTCCGTCGCCGCCAGGTGCGCTGCGATCAGGGTGAACATGGGTCAATTCTCTCAGATGCCGGCAAAGAGGTCGTCCTCGGGCAGATCCGAGGCGACGTGGCTGCGCGCGAGCTCGTAGTCCTCCCACGGCCAGACCTGGGCCTGGATCTCGCGCGGCACGGCGAACCAGAAGCCATCGGGATCGATCTGGGTCGCGTGGGCGAGCAGAGCTTGGTCCCGCACGCCGAAGTACTCCGCGCACTCCACCCGGGTGGTGATGCGCTTGTCGTGCTCGGGATCGACCGGCCAGTCCTTGAGGCGCTCCTCCCAGGGCGACTCCAGCCCGTGCGCGATCATCGCGTCGTGAAGCGCCTGCATCCGCGGGCGGTTGAACGAGTGGTGGTAGTAGAGCTTGAGCGGCTGCCACGGCTCACCCGCCTCGGGGTAGGCCTCCGGATCGCCGGCGGCATCCCAGGCAACCATCGTCACGTTGTGACACTGGATGTGGTCGGGGTGCGGGTAGCCGCCGTTCTCGTCGTAGGTGGTGATCACGTGCGGCTTGAACTTGCGGATCAGCGCGACCAGCGGCTCCGCGGCCACCGCCGGGTCCTCGAGGCCGAAGCAGCCCTCGGGCAGCGGCGGCAGCGGGTCGCCCTCGGGCCAACCCGAGTCGACGAAGCCCAGCCAGTCCTGCGTGACGCCGAGGATGTCGCGCGCCCGCGCCATCTCCTGGCGACGGATCTCGGAGATGTTGGCCAGCACGTCTGGGCGGTCCATCTTGGGGTTGAGCACGGACCCGCGCTCCCCGCCGGTGCAGGTCACCACGTGCACGTCAACGCCCTCAGCCACGTAGCGCGCGGTCGACGCGGCGCCCTTGCTGGACTCGTCATCGGGGTGCGCGTGCACGTGCATCAAGCGCAGTCCGCTGCGATCAACCATGCTGGCAATCCTAGGAGGCTGTTGTGGGGGCGGTGGGCCCGCGGTTTCACAACCCGGGTGGTGAAGTGGTCACTTCCCGATCGAAATTTCGATCGGGAAGTGACCAGATCACAACGCACGTGGTGAAACCGCACCAACGACGCCTACCCCCACCCGCATAGGCTTGTCCGGTGCAATACACCGCAATGCGACTCAGCCCCGAGGATCGTGCGTACCTCGACGATCGCTATGGCCGCACCCACAGAAGTCGTTGGCCGGTGTACGTGGTCTCGGTGATCGTGGCCGCCCTCGCGGCGTGGGCAGTATGGGCGTTCAACGCCCAGATCCACCCGAAAGTGACCTCGGGTCTCAGCACCTACACGATCGTGAACGCACAGAAGGCGACCGCCACCTTCGACGTGGTGCGTGCCGACGCGAGCGTGCGGGCGACCTGCACGGTGCAGGCTCTGGCGCAGGACCACTCGACGGTCGGCCAGCTCGCCAAGATCATCCCGGTGGCATCGCCGACGAAGTCAACCTTCACCGTCACGATCAAAACGACCCGCAAGGCTTTCGCGGTCAACTGGCTCGGCTGCACGGCGCCCGGGCAGAACTCACCCAAATAGTCGTAGACTGCTCGACTTATGTGGCTGAAGCCACAGATCCATCGCTCACCACGGCGGCAGCGCCGTATCCCGACCACAAAGGAGGCAGGCACATGACGATCCCCAGCGATCAGACGCCCGCCATCTGGCTGACCCAAGCACGCTTCGACGAGCTCACGGCTGAGCTCGAACATCTCCGGGGGCCTGGTCGGGCCGCCTTGGTCCAACGTGTCAGCGACGCGCGCGACGAGGGTGACCTCAAGGAGAACGCCGGCTACCACGCTGCTCGCGAGGAGCTCGGCAAGCTCGACGGGCGGATCGCCCAGCTCGCCGACATGCTCGAGAAGGCGCAGGTCGGCGAGGCGCCGACCGACGGCACCGTCGGCCCGGGCATGAAGATCACCTACCGCTTCGCCGGCGACGACGAGGAGGAGACCTTCCTCCTCGGCGCTCGGGAGATGGCGACCGGCGACATCGACGTCTTCTCGCCGCAGTCGCCGCTCGGCGCCGCGGTGATGGGTGCAGCCGTCGGCGACACCGTTTCCTACGAGGCACCCAACGGCAAGCAGCTGAACGTCGAGATCGTCGCTGCGGAGCCCTACTCCGACTGAACCTCGGGCGTCACCGGTCGAGGTGGCGGCTCAGCGGTCAGGTACGACACGATCGCGTTGATCGAGGCCGCGAACGGCACCGCGATCAACGCGCCCGGGATGCCCGCCAGCAGCACGCCGATTGCGATCGCGATGATCACGCCCAGCGGATGGATGCTCACGAAGCGACCCATCAGGAACGGCTGCAGCACGTGTGCTTCGAGCTGCTGCACGACCACCACGCCCGCGAGCATGAGAAGCGCGGTGATCGGGCCTTTGGCGACGAGGGCGACCAGCACGGCGATCGACCCGGACAAGAACGCGCCGATCATCGGGACGAACGCGCCGAGGAACACCAGCACACCGATGGCGCTCACGAAGGGCACGCCGAGGACGGCCGCCCAGATCATGGTGGCGATGGCGTCGGTGGCGGCCACCAGGACCGTGGCTCGCACGAACTGCACGAGCGTCGCGTAGGCCGCGCGGCCCGAACCGTCGACCTTCGCCCGCGCGGCCCGTGGAAACAGGCGAACGATCCAGGACCAGATGCGCGCGCCGTCGGCGAGGAAGTAGTACGTCGAGAACAGAATGATGAACAGCCCTGCCACGATGTGACCGACCGCCGAACCGACCTCGGTGACCTTCCCGGCGAGGTCGTTGCCCTGCTTGCTGATGATGTTCTGCGCGTTGTGGATCATCGAGTTAATCTGCGAGTCGGAGGCGTGGAACGGGCCGGTCTTCAGCCAGTTCCGGATCTCCTCGAGGCCATCGACGATCTGTTTGGACAGGTTGGAGATGCCAGACGCGACCTGCGTGCCCACGAAGGTCAACATGAGGGCGACGGTCCCGACCACCAGCAGAACGGTGAAGAAGGCCGCGATGGAACGTTTGATCCCCCGCCGCTCGAGCCACTCGACCAACGGCATCACCAGCGCGCTGATGAACAGGGCGATGACGACCGGCATCACCACGACGGCGAAGCGTTGAAGCGTCCAGAGGATCGCGAGCAGTGCTGCCGCGATGATCAGGAAGCGCCAGGACCAGGCGGCGGCCAGGTCAACGCCGTAGGGAACCTTGGCCCGCTTGAAGTTCGACGGACCGGCGCCGATGTCCTCGGGATCGTGCTGTTCGGGATGCGCGTCTGCCCACTGGGTCGCAACACGCTGGCGGATGTGCTCCTCGGCGGCGATCGCCTCGGCGCGCACCATCGCTCGACGCTCGAGGCGGTCCGCCCACCACGTCGACACCTTGTTGGTCATCCGAAGGCCTGCGCGAGATCCGCGACGAGGTCGCTCGCGGTCTCGATCCCCACGGAGATCCGGATGAGGTCGGCCGGCACTTCGAGGTCGGTGCCCGCCACTGATGCGTGCGTCATCGGAGCGGGGTGCTCGATGAGCGATTCAACGCCCCCGAGCGACTCACCAAGCGTGAAGAACTTGGTGCGGTTGCAGATCTCGAGCGCCTGCTGCTCGCCGCCGGCGACTTGGAACGACACGATCCCGCCGAACCGGCGCATCTGTCGGGCCGCGATCTCGTGGCCCGGGTGCGTGGCGAGGCCGGGATAGTTCACGTGCGTCACGTCGGGGTGGCCGAGGAGGAACTCGACGATGGCTTCGGCGTTGTCGCTGTGCCTCTCCATGCGCAGGGCGAGCGTCTTCAGTCCGCGCAGCGTGAGCCAGGCGTCGAACGGTCCGGCGACGGCGCCCATCGAGTTCTGGTGGAAACCGATGGCCTCGGCGAGATCCTCGTCCTTGACGACCACAGCGCCACCGACCACATCGCTGTGACCGCCCGCGTACTTGGTGGTCGAGTGCACGACGACGTCGGCGCCGAGCGTCAACGGCTGTTGCAGGTAGGACGAGGCGAAGGTGTTGTCGACCGCGAGGAGGGCGCCGCCCGCGTGCGCGATGTCGGCGATGGCCGCGATGTCGGCGATGTTGAGCAGCGGATTGGTCGGCGTCTCCAGCCAGACCAGCTTCGTGCGGCCGGCCTGAATGGCTTGGCGGACGGCCTCAGGGTCTCCGACGTGCACGGCCGAGTAGGTCAGGCCCCAGAGCTTGGCGACCTTGTCGACCAGGCGGAACGTACCGCCGTAGGCGTCGTCCGGAATGACGATGTGGTTGCCGGGCCGGCAGAGCGCGCGGAGCACGGTGTCCTCGGCGGCCAGACCCGAGGCGAAGGCGAACCCGTGGGTGCCCTCCTCGAGGGCGGCGAGGTTGCCCTCCAGGGCGGTGCGCGTCGGGTTCGCGGAGCGGCTGTACTCGTAGCCGTTGCGCAGACCGCCGACGCCGTCCTGCTTGTAGGTGGTGGTCGCGTAGATCGGTGGGATCACCGCGCCCGTGGTTGGATCCGGCTCGTATCCCGCGTGGATCGCACGCGTCTCGAAGCCCAGCTTTCCCCGGTCCTCATTCACAGCGCGAGCCTACCGACAGCTCCCCCACCGCGAGCGGTCACTGGTCCGCACTTCGTAAGATCGGGAAGGCAATGCGGGCCCTCGACGTTGACATCATCGAAGCCTCACGACCCGGAAGGTGACGCCATGTTGTTCAACCGCGCGAAGTCCTCGATGATCGACCCCGCCCAGGCACTGCCCGGCCGCGATCACGGTCCGCGACTGGCTGAGAAGCATCTCGTTCTCGACGCGCCGCTCGTCACCGATGAGATCCCCGCCGGCTTCGAGGTCGCGCTGTTCGGACTCGGATGTTTCTGGGGCGCCGAGGAGATCTTCTGGCAGATCCCGGGCGTCTGGTCGACGTCAGTCGGCTATGCCGGCGGGTACACACCGAACCCGACGTACGAAGAGGTCTGCACCGGTCGGACCGGTCACACCGAGGCCGTGCGCGTCGTGTTCGACCCCTCGGTCGTCTCCTATGCGGAGCTGGTCGCGACCTTCTTCGAGGTCCACGACCCGACCCAGGGCATGCGCCAGGGCAACGACGTCGGCACGCAGTACCGGTCGGCGATCTACTACACGGATGACTCCCAGGAGAAGGTCGCTCGGGAGATCATCGAGAGGTACCAGCCGGTGCTCTCAGAGCGGGGTTGGGGCGAGATCACGACCGAGGTCGCACCCGCGCCGCCGTACTACTACGCCGAGGATTACCACCAGCAGTACCTGAAGAAGAACCCGAACGGGTACCGCTGCCACTCTGCCACGGGCGTGCCCGTTCCTCGCTGATGGACCTGTTGGTCGGTGAGTGACGATGGGGTCGCCGATCGGTAACCAGAGTCAGTAGGTCACTGCCTCAAGTTGATCTCCGATCCACATCGGCGCGTGCTGTTCGACACCAGCGTTCGCCAGAACCTCGCGAGTGTGCGGGTCGTTCATGTACCGCTCATACGCCTCTGCGTCGGCGAGAGAGCCGTAGAACATCGCAACTTCTACCTCGTTGGGATCCGTAACGCCACGGGTGAGCCGGTGGCCCACGACCCGCCCTTCTTGTCGGGCGGAGAGGCGCTCGTCAAAGACCTTCTTCCACTCGTCGAAGTCGCGAACTCGGTGACGCAGGGTCAGGACGAACACGAATCGCACGCTACTCCTGCCGACTCCAATCGAATAGGCATGATGGGCGTCATGCGCGCAGCGAATCTGGCCCTCAAGTTCATCTTGGAACTAGCCGCGATCGCGCTCCTTGCCACCTGGGGCGCACGTACCTCGCATGGACTGGTCAGCGTCGTCCTCGCGATAGCCGCTCCCGCCGTCATGATCGTGATCTGGGGTCGATTCGCGGCGCCGCGCGCACCAGGACGTCTTCACGCGCGCCTTCGGATCCCGCTGGAGCTAGGCGTCTTCGCGACTGCCGGCGTGCTCGCTTACCTCAGCGGCCTCCACGCGGTCGCGATCGTGTTCGGATGTGTTGCTGCGGTCAATGCGGTCGGGCTGTCGCTCCTGGGCCAGTGGGAGGCCTGATCCGCGACCTACAACAGGACATATGGCGACGCGCGTCGTATATATCCACGAGTGCGCGTATGTCCTGCTGAAACGCGTCAGCTATCGGAGCGGGAGGGCAGGGACGCTCGACGGCTCACCGGGCGCCATCGCCATGGTCGTCCTCAGCGCGGAGTGCACCGGTGCGATGGCGGTCGCGCGCTCGATCGAGCGGCCCAACCGATGGATCGGGTCGTCGCCGCGTCCAACAGCTCGAGCGACATGCGCACCTCGAGCCCTCGCCATGCGCGAAACATTGGCATCCACCTCGATGGGCGCACTCCGAGCGTGCGGTCGGGCAGACACCACGGGCCCAACAGCTGGAATAGGCCCGACGACTCGAGCGACCGAGTGCACCACGAGGTGATGGATCGTGAGCGGCGCCGGTTCGTCGCGCTGCGCGCCCAGTGTGACCGCCCGCGCGGTGGCAGTCACCGCCACACCCAGAACGAGCACCAGAAGCATGGCCTTGGCCAGGAAGGGCAGCGCTTCCCACCGCTCGCGGATCCGCACGTTCATACTCGACCCCACCGTCGTTGTTGAAGCGCCGTCTGAACCACTGGCGTAACGACGGGGACCGTTCATGCGTCACGGGATACGGATACGGTGAGGCTGCCGGCAACTACCCACCTGGAGCAACCATGGCCGTACGCGTCGATCTCAACATCTCGCTCGATGGATTCGCCACCACGACCGATCAGACGCCCGAGAATCCCTTCGGCGACGACTGGGGTCGCCTCACCGGCGCCTATACGGCCACCAGGACCTTCCGGGAACGCGTCCTGCATGACGCCTCCGGCGAGGGCACGACGGGCGTCGACGACAAGTACGCCGAGGCGTACTTCGCTGAGCTCGGCGCGGAGATCATGGGCGCCGGAATGTTCGGCCTGCACAACTTTCCCGACGACCCGGACTGGAAGGGATGGTGGGGCGACGAGCCGCCGTTCCACGTGCCGGTCTTCGTCCTGACCCACAACGCGCGCCCGTCGATCGAGATGGCGGGCGGCACGACCTTCCACTTCCTCTCGGCCACGCCGCACGAGGCGCTGGAGCGCGCACGGGAGGCCGCCGACGGCAAGGACATCCGCATCGGCGGCGGCGCGAGCGTGGTGCGCGACTTCCTCAAAGCCCGACTCGTCGACCAGCTGCATGTGGCGATCGCGCCGATCCTGCTCGGGCGCGGCATCCGGCTCTGGGACGATCTGCGCGGCCTCGAAGCCGACTACGACGTCATCGCGGAGACCGCCGACAGCGGGACGATCCACCTGACCTTCCGGCGCTGACCCCCGGCTACAAGGGCACGTTGTCTTGCGCGACGACGCCGTCTTGTAAGTGCAGCACGGCTCGTCGCACTTCTTCCGGCCCCGTCGTTCTCCATCCCAAGATCTGTCCCGCGACTAGGACCTCGATCCTCGCGATCGAGTTGCTGACCGGGGTCAGCGTCAAGCTGCTCATCGACCCCCAAGCGATCGTCGATGAGCCTGGCGAGGTAGGCGACGGTCGCGGGGTGAAGCTAATGCCGCGGGTGTCCAGCACCAACCGTCCCGCCCACCGGCCGGCGAGCCTCGGAAGCCCGGTGTCGCCGACGGTGCGAGGCCGGTAGGCGTAGCCGACGGCGGCGAAGAGAGCGCCCGGGGTATCCGCGAGCATCCGCTCTCGTCGGCGCCTCTGCGCCGCGTAGATCAGGGCCAGCTCGCTCGGGATGAGCACCGCGAGAAAGGCGAGGGCTCCAAGGGCTCCGACCACTTCGGCGCTGTTGCCGCTCAGAGCTCCGGAGCCGAAGAAGACAGCCACGATGACCACCGCCGGAATGCCGAGCCTGCGCCCGACCCAGATCCACGCCTTGACGGGCGGGTTGAGCGTCATCGGGGGCAGCCGCAGCGCCTC
>JBQCDC010000196.1:0-11367 GCA_051961575.1 Marmoricola sp. | reverse complement strand
GAGTCGGAGAAGATGTCGCCCTGGGCGCAGGCCGTGTTCGACACGCTAGGCGCGATCACCAACCAGAACGTCATCGACGAGATCCTCGAGCGCGGCATGCTCGAAGTGATGCCGCTCACCCACATCCGCGGCCGCTCGCTCCACGACGCCTTCGTGATCGTCGACGAGGCCCAATCGCTCGAGCGCAACGTGCTCCTCACGGTCCTCTCGCGCATGGGCATGAACTCGAAGGTGGTCCTCACCCACGACGTCGCCCAGCGCGACAACCTCCGCGTCGGTCGCCACGACGGCGTCGTCGCGGTCGTCGACAAGCTCAAGGGCCACCCTCTCTTCGCTCACGTCACGCTCACGCGCAGCGAGCGCTCGCCCATCGCCGCCCTCGTCACGGAGATGCTCGAGCATGTGACCAGCTAGACGCGCGACGTCTGGGGTACGGAGGGGCCTTCGCCGGGGCAATCCCACGAAGTGGGCTAGGGCTCTTGCCCAAGGGGAAGGCCCCTCCGTACCCCGAACCCGCCGCAACCAGAGGCCCAGTGACCGAGATCACGATTTGCCAATGCGCGAAGCATCGGGGAAGGTAGGGTCACTTCCCTAAGCGTCTTCCCTTAGTGATCTGGCGCGCCTGACAACCTGTTGTCGAGCGAAAGATTTGTTTTGTCTCACGAGACTTATGTCCCGAAGCACCGTTCTGCGCCCGTTTCCAAGCGCAAATCACTGCGACTGCCGTCGGTGCAGTTGCCGTCACCTCAACTCCGCGTCCCCACGGCACTCGCCAACTCGCAGGCCAAGCGCGTTCTCGTCGCCTCCAGCATCGCGGTCGCCGCTACGGGCGTCGCGGTGACCACCGGAGTCGCGGGCAGCGCCGCCGGCCCGATGCAGCTCGCGGCGGCCAAGAGCACCGCCGCCAAGGACGCGGGTGCGGCGATCCTCGCTGATCGCGCCCCTCAGGTGAGCCGCTCGCTCGATCGCCAGGCCCTCGCCCGCACGGTCAAGGCCGCGGCTTTGTCGAGCACCTCGGGTGCGGCCGTCACCGGGTCCGTCCACCTCAACCCGGTTGCCACAGCTGCCACCGGCGCGACCGTCAGCTTGGCCCCGAGCCAGCTCAAGGCGCTGACCATCTCGTTGATGCCGTCCTTCGGCTTCTCGACCAGCGACTTCTCCTGCATCGACCAGATCTGGACCCAGGAGTCCGGCTGGAACGTGCACGCCGCCAACCCGTCGGGCGCCTACGGCATCCCGCAGGCACTGCCCGGCTCGAAGATGGCCTCGGCCGGCCCCGACTGGCAGAACAACGCCACCACCCAGATCAAGTGGGGCCTGGGCTACATCAAGGCCTCCTACGGAACTCCTTGTAACGCTGCCGCCTTTAAGCTCGCCCACGGCTGGTACTGAGGTTGGGAGCGGCGATATCGGCCCACTCGCCGCGTTGTCGTCGCTTGACGTACTTCTAGTACGCCTGCGCTCCTCCGCCTTGCGATCGGACCAATCTCGCCACTCCTGTTGTGGCTGAGGTCGAGTGTGGGTGAGGTCGAGCCGTCAGTTGTTTCGCGCGAGCGGTCAGTTACTCCGGTCGAACGGTCATTTTTCGGACATCGAGCAATTCGTCGAGCTGGGCGTCGGTGATCTCGCCGCGTTCGACGTAGCCGCCGTCGATCACGGCCTGCCGGATCGAGATCCCGTTCGCGACCGCGGCCTTCGCGATGGCAGCTGCCTTCTCGTAGCCGAGCACGCGGTTCAGGGGCGTCACGATCGCGGCCGAGGACTCGGCGAAATGGCGTAGCCGGTCGGGGTTCGCGGTGATGCCGGCGATGCAGCGGTCGGCGAGGAGCTTGACCACGTTCGCCAGGAGCGAGATCGACTCGAGCAGGTTGCGGGCGATCACCGGCATCATCACGTTCAGCTCGAAGCTGCCCGCCGATCCGCCGTAGGTGACGGCGGCGTCGTTGCCGATCACCTGCGCGCAGACCATCAGCGTCGCTTCGGGGAGGACCGGGTTCACCTTGCACGGCATGATGCTCGAGCCGGGCTGGAGGTCGGGGAGGTGGATCTCGGCGAGTCCGGCGGAGGGTCCCGAGCTCATCCACCGCAGGTCGTTGCAGATCTTGATGAGGCCGACGGCGATCGTGCGCAACTGACCTGACAGCTCGACGAGCGCATCCTGCCCGCCCTGAGCCTCGAAGTGGTCGCGCGCCTCCGTGAACGCCAGTCCGGTCTGCTCGCGCAGGTCGGCGATGACAGCCGCAGCGAACCCGGCCGGGGTGTTGATGCCCGTGCCCACCGCGGTCCCGCCGAGAGGGAGCTCGAGGACGCGGGGGAGCGTCGAGTCGATCCGCTCGATGCCGGTACGGAGCACCTGCGCGTACCCGCCGAACTCCTGACCGAGCGTCACCGGCGTCGCATCCATCAGGTGCGTGCGGCCGGCCTTCACCAACTCGGAGAACTCCTCGGCCTTGCGATCCAGCGCTCCGGCCAGATGCACGAGCGCCGGGATCAGGCGGGTCGTCACGGCGCTGGCGGCGGCGACGTGGATCGCGGTCGGGAAGGTGTCGTTCGAGGACTGGCTGGCGTTGACGTGGTCATTCGGATGGGCCGCGACGCCGGCCTTCTCGGTCAAGCTGGCGAGGACCTCGTTCACGTTCATGTTCGTGCTCGTGCCCGACCCGGTCTGGAAGACGTCGACAGGGAAGGCGTCGGCGTGTTCGCCTTCCGCGAGCGAGGTTGCCGCAGCGGCGATGGAGGAGGCGACACCGTCGTAGAGGACGCCGAGCTGCGCATTGACGCGAGCAGCCGCTGCCTTGATCCGTCCGAATGCGCGAATCAGCTCCGGGTCGACACCCCGCCCCGAGATCGGGAAGTTGTCCACTGCCCTTTGGGTCTGTGCTCGCCACAGAGCGTCCGCCGGTACTTCCACATCTCCCAGACTGTCGTGCTCGATGCGCGTATTCACAGTGTCGACATTAGTCGCGACAAATAGAGCAGGTAATGCTCGTTGCGACCTTGAAGGCGCACGGGATAACTAAGCACCTCGACATTTCCGAATACGGCCTCCATAGCGGTCGCGAGGTCGTCGGCTCTGTTCGCGACCCACACGCACAAGGCCCCGCCCGCGGTGAGTGCACGCGCCGACGTATGCAGGAAGTCCTCGCGATAGAGCGCGGCGTTCTGATCGTGCACCAGATAGCGCGGGCCGTTGTCGACGTCGAGCAGGATGAGGTCGAAGGCGGCGGTGCTCGAGCCGATCACGGTGGCGACGTCATCGATGACGACCGTGGTGGACGGCGACGACAGCAAACTGGGACCGTGCGGGATCACACCGCTGCGATGCCACTCGACCACCGCCTCCTCGATCTCGACCGCGATAACGTCACCCACCCGAGGATCGCCTTGCAGCTCCGCCAAGGTGAATCCGAGGCCCAGACCTCCGACGAGCACGCGAACCGGTGACAGCACATCGCCGAGCGCATCGAGCGCCGCATGCGCGAGAGCGCGCTCGCTGGACGTCTCCTCGTCGTCCATCACGAAGACGCCGTTGACCCGCAGCTCGAGGACCGCGTGCCCGTCTTCGCTCTCGCGCGAGCGCAGCATGATGTCCCCGCGCGACGACGTCGCCCGGGCGATCTCGGTCACGACGCCTCGGGCTCCTCGGTCGGTCGACGCAGCGCATAGGCCGCGATGACGCCGCCGATGGCGCCACCCAGGTGCGCCTGCCAGGAGACGTGCGGGTCCGTGGGGAGGAGCCCCCAGAGCAGTCCGCCGAACAGCGCGAAGGTGACCAGCGAGATCAGGATCTGGCTGAGCTTCCGCGTGTAGAAGCCGCGCGCCAGCAGGTAGGTCAGCAGCCCCATGATGACGCCGCTGGCGCCCATCGTGATGCTGTGCGACGGGCTGAACAGCCAAGCACCCAGACCGGCCGTCACGATCGCGATCGCGCACACGCGGGCGAACTCGCGCCAGCCCGACAGCAGCACCATGAAGCCGAAGATCAGCAGGGGCAACGTGTTGCTCAGCAGGTGACTCCAGCCGACGTGGACGAACGGCGACGTCGCGATCGCCCAGATGTCGCTGAGGTTGCGGGTCTTCAGGCCGAGGTCGCGATCCAGCGCGTGCCCGGCGAGGTTGTCCGCGATCTCGACCACGTAGAGCAGCCCGACGATGACCGCGATGCCACGCGCTGCGATGAGGCTACGGCTGGGGGCTTCCTCAGCCGCGTCGGGGATAGTCCGGCTCACGCCTCGACCGTAGCGGGTGATCAAGCAGCGCCAGTAGGTTGGATCCCATGCCTTTGCTGCTCTCGTGCCCGCGATGCGCGCGAGACGTGAAGGTGTCCTCCAAGCGCGGGCATGGTTCGCACCTGGGCACCGTCGACTGTCCCGTGCATGGCGCGGTGACCCCGCTCGCGCGTCCGCACGCGGTGAACATCGAGGGGCTGCGCGAGGTCAGCGAACTACTGCCCGAGCGATCCATCTACCTGCCCTGGCCGATGAGCCCGGGCTGGACCATCGCCGACTTCGGATGCGTCGCTGGCGCGGACTCCGCCACGTTCTCCGTCACCGTCGGTTCGACAGTGCCGGACGGCCGCGTCGAGGTCAGCGTGATCAGCGAGGACCCGGGCGTTGGCGTCGGTGCTCGATGCGCAGGCCTCGCAGGGGTCGACCCCGGACGTCACCTGGGCGCCGAGGTCGGAGTAGAGCGACCCTCGGCCTACGTCCGGATCGACTCCCGTGCCGTGCCCCTGTGGATCATCCGCAGCCTCGACCCGGATGCCGACCCGCTCGCCACCACCGCCTTTGCGGGGGAGGCCGACGGGCGCTGGCTCTGGGTGGTGATCCGGCCTGCGTCGGCCGCGCTGCTCATGCGCGACGACTGGCTGCTCACCGACATCTCGGGCATCTCCGAGGAAGCACTGGGCATGCCGTTCGGCGATGAGAGGGCCTCATGGTGACGCCATGGATCTGACCCTGACGACGAGCGTCTTCGTGACGCTCTTCGTGATCATGGACCCGGTCGGCACCGTGCCGATCTTCCTGTCGTTGACGGGACACCTGCCGTCGCGGCGGATGCGGCACGCGGCGTGGCAGGCGGTCGCGGTCTCGTTCACCGTGATCGTGGCGTTCGCGTTCTTCGGCCAGCAGATCCTCAACTATCTGCACATCTCGCTGCCTGCTCTGCAGGGGGCGGGTGGTCTCCTGCTTCTGCTGGTGGCCCTCGAGCTGCTCACCGGCAACGAGCAGGAGCACGCGCCTACGGAGGACGCCAACGTTGCGCTGGTGCCGCTCGGCACGCCGCTGATGGCCGGGCCGGGAGCCATCGTGGCGACCATGGTGTTCTCGCGGCAGGTGCACCACTTCAGCACCTTCCTCGCGGTCGCCCTCGGCGTCGTGGCGGTCCACTTCTGCCTCTGGTTGGCGATGCGATTCTCCATCCCGATCCTGCGGGTTCTACGCCAGAGCGGGGTGCTCCTGCTGACTCGAATCGCCGGCCTGCTGCTGTCCGCGATCGCAGTACAAATGGTCGCGGACTCGGTCCGTGCATTCGTCACCGCTAAGGCATGATGGTCTCGATGTCTCCCAGTAACTCGGCGCCCAAGATGGCGCGCGTCGTGGCGGTCGCCAATCAGAAGGGCGGCGTCGCCAAGACGACCTCGGTCGCGTCGATCGGCGCCTCGCTCGCCGAGCTCGGACAGCGTGTGCTGCTGGTGGACCTCGATCCCCAAGCCTGCTTGACGTTCAGCCTCGGAATCGACCCCGAGCACCTCGACCTGTCCGTGCACCACGTGATCACCAAGGGCATCGACCCGCGCGAGGTCATGGTCACCACCGAGGACGCGGTCGACCTGCTGCCGGCCACCATCGAGCTGGCCCGAGCCGAGGCCGACCTGCTGACCCGCACCGGACGCGAGTACGTGATCCGTGCGGTGCTGGCCGGTCTCGACGAGTACGACTGGGTGCTGCTGGACTGCCCGCCGTCACTCGGCGTGCTCACCGTCGCCGCGTTGACCGCGGCGAGCGGGGTGCTGATCCCGCTGCAGTGCGAGACGTTGTCGCACCGCGGCGTCGGGCAGCTGCTCGACACCGTGCACGATGTACGCCGGTTCACCAATCCGACGCTTGAGGTCTGGGGCGTCCTGCCGACGCTCTACGACGGCCGTACCAACCATGCGCGCGCCGTGCTCGACAACGTGTCGAAGGCCTACGAGCTCGACATCATCGAGCCACCGATCCCGAAGTCGATCCGGTTCGCCGAGGCCCCCGCGGTGGGTCGTTCGATTCTGGCGACCACCACGAACAGCAAGGGCGCGAAGGCCTACCGAGCCGTCGCCAGATCGCTCCTCGAGCGCCCCGTCGACTACTAGGTTTCGTGACGCGCCTGCGGCGCTCCTCAACCTCCGTGATCGTGAGACCGGCTTAGGACTCGCTGGCGGGTGCCGCGGGCTTGCCGCCGCGCGTGCGCTGACGGTTGCGGTTGCGGCTCCGCGGGCGGCTCGCGGCCTGACCTTCAGTCTTGTTGCCCTGACGGTTGCCCGGTCCGCGGTTGCCACCCTCGGACTTCGCGGGCTTCTCCGTGGGAGCCGCCGTCGCGATGCGACCCTTCGTGCCCTTGACGATGCCGAGGTCGTGGAAGAAGTGCTCGCTGCTCGAGTAAGTCTCCACCGGCTCGTCGAAGGGCAGGTCGAGCGCCTTGTTGATCAGCTTCCAACGGTGCAGGTCCGCCCAGTCGACGAGCGTGATCGCGACACCGGTCGCGCCCGCGCGCCCAGTGCGGCCGATGCGGTGTACGTAGGTCTTGTCGTCCTCCGGACACGTGTAGTTGACCACGTGGGTCACGCCCGAGACGTCGATACCGCGAGCGGCGACGTCGGTGGCCACGAGCACCTGGAGCTTGCCGTCACGGAAGCGCTGCAGCGCCTTCTCGCGTGAGCCCTGATTCATGTCGCCGTGCAGCGGGCTCGCCTTGAAACCGCGCTCGGTCAGTTCGTCGGCCACGCGCTGCGCCTGGCGCTTGGTGCGGGTAAACACGATCATCAGCTCGGCACCCTCAGCCTGCAGGATGCGACCGATCATCTCGGGCTTGTCGAGGTCGTGGGCTTGGTAGACGAACTGCGCCGTCGCCGGAACGGTCTGGTTCTCGTACGAGGACTCGGCACGGATGTTCATCGGGTGCCGCATGTGCGTGCGGGCCAGCGCCACGATCGCGCCCGGCATGGTCGCCGAGAACAGCATCGTCTGGCGGGTCTCCGGCGTCTTCGACAGCAACGTCTCGACGTCAGGGAGGAAGCCGAGGTCGAGCATCTCGTCGGCCTCGTCGAGCACCAGGCTCTTCACGTGGCTGATGTCCAGGGCGCCGCGATTGATCAGGTCGATGAGACGGCCGGGCGTACCGACGACGATCTCGACGCCGGTCGACAGTGCCTCGAGCTGCGGCTCATACGGGACGCCGCCGTAGACGGTCAGGATGCGCACGCCGCGGAGCTTGGCAGCCGTGGTCAGGTCCTGGGCGACCTGGAGCGCGAGCTCACGAGTCGGCGCCACGATGAGCGCCTGCGGCTTGTCGGGCGCAGCGAGCATGTTGAACTCGGGGTCGTGCGGAGCGACCGCACGCTGGATGACCGGGATGCCGAACGCCAGCGTCTTGCCGGTTCCGGTGCGTGCCTGGCCGATCAGGTCGGTGCCGGTCAGCGCGACCGACAGCGTCATCTCCTGGATGGCGAAAGGGGTAGTAATGCCGACGGCGTCGAGCGCGTCACAAATCTCGGGGAGCACCCCGAGTTCACGAAATGTAGTCAGGATCTTGCCTTCTATGGGGGCCGGGCCTGCGGATGCGGCCAAGCATTATGGAGTGGGCCCCAGCGGTACGTAGGCGAGTCGCCTACCTTCGGTCGCCGTTGTCCGAACACCTCGGACACCTAGTGGACGGCTAGAGAGGGCCCCAGCGACCGCGGTAATGGTATCGCTAAGGTCGTCACATGGCCGAAACCAGCGACGACGCTGTCCTTTCCGACCCCGCCTATCGGGCCGCCGCGATCGACCTGCTGGCTGCCATCACCTACGGCGAACTGTCTGCCTTCGAGCGCCTCGTCGACGACGCCAAGCTCGCCCCGCGCCTCTCCGACAAGATCGCCTTGGAGCGCATGGCCGCCGCGCAATTCGCCGTCATCGACCCGCTGCTAGCCCGCATCACCGAGCTCGGGGCCGAACCCACGGAAGCCCTCGCCCCCTTCAAGGAAGCCTTCGACTCCTTCCACAAGGAGACAGCCCCGAGCGACTTCGTCGAGGGCCTGGTCAAGGCCTTCGTAGGCGACGCCCTCGCCGCCGACTTCTACCGAGAGATCGCCGTCCTCCTGGACAACCAGACCGGCACGCTCGTGAGGGAGACCCTCAACCGCGAGGGCCAGACCGACTTCATCCGTGGCCGAGTCCGCGAGGCGATCGAAGAGGACCCCAAGATCGCCGGCCGCTTGGCCTTGTGGGCGCGCCGTTTGATGGGAGAAGCACTGGCGCAGGCTCAGCACGTGGCCGCAGAGCGAGACGCGTTGACCGGCTTGCTGACCAGCACCGCAACCCACCCCGGCCTGGACCTGGCCTCATTGGGCCAGATGTTCCACCGCATGACCGAGCTCCACAAAGCCCGCATGGAAGCGTTGGGTCTCGAGCCGTAGGGGCATCGTGGGTTCCGGGCCTCCGCAACGCACGATCGACCAAGAGGCCCTGCCCACTTGCCGTGTCTGCAGGGTCCGTCGCGCTGCGCGCGCCGCACTACCTGCAGAAACGCCTACATGGGATTGGTCGATCGCGCGCTGCTCCGGCCCTTAAAGGGCGGCGGCGCTGTCGTCAGGAACGGAATCCGACGGTCCCCGTGATCGAGGTGGTGACCTCGACGTAAGCGAGCCGGTCGCCAGGAACGATGACGCGTCGTCCCTTGTTGTCGGTCAGCGCCAGAACGCCGCCCGACATTGCCTCACGGACAGCCTTCTCGACCTGGTCGGCCTCGAGAGGAACGTCGACAACGAGCTCGCGCGGAGAGTGCTGAACGCCGATCTTGATTTCCAAGGCAGATCCTTAAGTCGTGGTGGTGGGGGAGAAGTCAGTCGTTGATCGGGTAACCGCCGATGCCGCGCCAGGCTAGCCCGGCGACCAAGTTGGCGGCGGTCGATTGATCGACGCCGGCGCCGTTCGCAAGGTCCTCGTCGAGCCAGTAACGCGCGCTCACCTGGCCCATTCCGACCAGAGAGACGGCGAGCAACTGGGCGGCAGGTGCGGGCAAGCCCGTGTCGTCGCGGATCAAGGGCGCGATCAGGTCGGCGCAGGCGACGGTGACGCGGTCGACCCGCTCGCGCACGAGGGGGTCGTTGGTCAGGTCGGACTCGAACACGAGCCTGAAGGCGCCCTCTTCGCTGGAGACGTAGCCGAAGAAGGCGTGCATGGTCGCGGCCACGCGCTGCTTGTTGTCCTCGGTCGAGGCCAGGGCGACCCGGGTCGCCTCGATGATCTCGTCGCACGAGCGGTCCAGCAGGGCGAGGTACAGCTCGAGCTTCCCCGGGAAGTGCTGGTAGAGGACGGGCTTGGAGACCCCGGCTCGCTCGGCGATGTCGTCCATTGCCGCACCGTGGTAGCCCTGGGCGACGAAGACCTCCAGCGCCGCGCCTAGGAGCTGCTGTCGGCGCGCTCGTCTCGGCAGGCGCAGCCCGCGCGGCCGATCGTCGGTATCCGTCACGATTGAGAACCCTACTTCTCGATGTATTTCTGGTGCCCTTCGGAGGTCCTCAATCGTGTGGCGCGCACGATATACCTACGGCGCGCCACGCGTAGCCCTTTGCTTAGAAGTTCGTTAATCTCCACAGTGGCTCGTCGTCGGGACCGGCAAGACCGATCGACGCGCCTTCCAAGTGCATATCGATTCGGGGGGTCATTCATGACCAAAGAAGTAAGCGGCACGCGCTCGCGCAGCCGGACCTTTGCGGCGTTGCTGGGCGTCGTCGGTCTCATTCTCATGTCCGCAGGCCTGAGCCTCGTGGTTCAGGGATCTGCGTCTGCGGCCACCGCCAAGGTTCACAAGTCGTACGTCTGCAAGTACGTCGACAAGCCCGGGCAGCCCGAGCGGCTGCAGAGCGGGCAGAACCCGATCTGGGTCGATAACCATTCGCTCCTCGGCTACAACGGCCTCGTCACCGTCGGTCAGCAGTTCAAGGACGCGCAGGGTCGCTCGGTGGTCATCGTCGCCAACACGGTGAAGCTCAACCCGGAACCGTCGATCTCGAGCTGTCCTGGCGTCGTGACGCCGGGCGTTCAGTTCATCGACTCGGTCTGCCTCAACGGCAGCGCCACCACTCCGTCGGTGGTCGAGACGAACCTCGCCGACATCACGTACACGATCACGAGTGGCAGCATCGCCAACGGCAGTTCGGTCACGATCACGGCTACGCCCAAGTCGGGCTTCGCCTTCCTTCCGGGTGCGAACAACGTCTTCTCGCACACCTTCGGGCCGGCCGCGACCGGTTGCGGCGAAGGGCCGACCGTGGTGACTCCGGGTGTCACGTTCACCGACTCGGTGTGTAGCAACGGTGCTCCGACCGCCCCGTCCTTCACTCCGACCAACACGGCGGACATCGTCTACACCGTCACCAGCGGTGCGGTGGCCGACGGCAGCCCGGTCACGATCACGGCGACGCCGAAGGCTGGCTTCGCATTCGCGCCTGGCACGAATGCGACGTTCACCCACACCTTCAGCGCTGCCGCCACCAACTGCGGTGGTTCCAGCGGCAAGGCGGTGGCTACGACCGCTGCCCTGTTCCAGAACCCGTCCTGTGCGAACGGCAACACCGTTGCCGCGAAGCTCGACGGCTCGGGCTTCCTGAGCCCGGCGCAGTGGGACGCCAAGGGCAACTTCATCGACACCGGCAAGGTCACCTACACGATCACCGGTTCGTTCGCCCCGGGTGGAACGGTGAACGTGGCAGCATCGGCCGACCAGGGCTTCAAGCTGACGGCCAGCTCGGTGTCGCAGTGGACGCACACGTTCGGCCAGATCCAGCAGTGCTCGCACGCGAACCACATCACGATCCCGGCCGAGATCCACTCGGGCTTCACCTCGGTGGGGATGACGCCCGCCGGCACGAACTCCGCTCTGTACACGTGGGGCTACAGCCTCGCGGGCACCGGCGCGGCGTTCTTCCTCACCGCCCTGGTGGTGGGTCGCCGTCGTCAGAGTGTGAGCTGAGGGCCCTGACCTGGTGTCAGTGATTCGATCCAAGAGCGGGGGTGGGGGGCCCGAGGGGGGCGCAAACCCCCATGGGGTTGTTGGGGGGGCTGCGGCGCGCCCGGCCCGGCCCCGGGGCCGGGGGCGGCCGGGGGGCCGCGCGCCCCGCGGGGG
>JBQCDC010000195.1:0-3474 GCA_051961575.1 Marmoricola sp. | reverse complement strand
ACCACCGGCGCGAGGAGAAGCACCCGCGCGAGCTTGACCACCACAGCCGCCGCGACGGCGCCCCCGCCGATCACTCCCCCTGCGGCAACCACCTGCGCCACCTCGTGGATGCTCGCGCCCGCCCAGACCCCGGCGACGCGGTGCGACAACCCGAGAAGCCCGGCAAGCGCCGGCAGCAGCCCGATCATCGCCGTACCGAAGGCGACCACCAGAGCCACCGCCGTGGCCACCTCCTCGTCCTCAGCGTCGATGCTCCCCTCGACCGCGGCGACGGCAGCCGCACCGCAGATCGAGAATCCGCAGGCGATGAGCAAACTCTGCGTCTGCGAGAGCCCCAGCCGCATCCCGAGCCAGCGGCCTCCGGCCACGCCGGTCACGACGACGGCGACGACTACAGCCAAGACACCCGGCCCGAGCGCGGCGACGTCGCGCAAGGAGAGCTGCAGGCCCAACAGCACCACCCCGGCGCGCAGCAGAGTCCGGCCAGCCCAGGTCAGGCCGGGTCGCAACGAGCTCGGGAGCGTCACCACGTTCGCAGCCAGCATCCCGAGCGCCATGGCCACGAGGAGGGGGCTGACGATCGAATCGAGGTGGCCGGCCGCCATGCCGATCGCTCCGCCCGCGACGGCAAGGAGCACTCCCGGAAGCGCCGCGGGGCGGCGCATCGCGGCGATGGCTGGGCGGTCGACGGTCAGGGTTTCCACGCTCCAAGACTCCGTGCTGACCACCGCCGCCAGTAGCCCGAGAATCGGCATGGGGCTATATCCTCTGGATATGCGTCATTGGCCGGATCTGACCGCGCTCGAGCTGCTGGTGGGCGTGGCGGACCACGGCAGCCTGAGCAGTGCCGCCCGAGCACTGGGGATGGCTCAACCGAACGCGAGCCGGTCCATCGCGCGCCTCGAGCGTCATCTCGGCGTGAACCTGGTGGTCCGATCGACCGCAGGCTCGCGCCTCACTCCGGCCGGGCTGCTAATCGTGGACTGGGCGCGCAGCGTTCTCGACGCCACCAGCACCCTTCTGGACGGCGCCGAAGCGCTATCGGCGGGCAACTCAGCCCTCACGGTGGCGGCCAGCCAGACGGTGGGCGAGCACCTGCTCCCCCTGTGGCTGTCGCGGCTGCGCACGCAGCACCCCGAGGCCAGCGTCACCGTTCAGATCGACAACTCCGCGGCGGTCGTCGCGGCAGTGCTCGGCGGTCACGTCGACCTGGGCTTCATCGAGGATCCCAATGCGCCGCGCGGGCTCCACCGCTGGACGGTGGCGCAGGACGAGCTCGTAGTGGTGATCGCTCCGGGCCATCCCTGGGCGCGCAGACGGAGTCCGCTGACTCTGGCCGAGCTGGCCGCCACTCCCCTGCTCGTGCGGGAGCCCGGGTCAGGGACCCGAGTGGCAGTGGAACGAGCAATCGGCAGCGACCTGCAGATCGCGCAGGAGCTTCACAGCAATGCGGCGATCCGGGTCAGCGCCCAGGCCGGGACGGCTCCGGCCGTGCTGAGCCGGTTCGCGGTCGCGGACGCGCTGGCGGCAGGAACCCTGCTCCAGGTACGACTGGACGCCGGTGAGGCCCGACCGCATGTGCGCAGGGAATTGCGCGCGATCTGGGCCGGACCGCGCCGCCTGGGCGGCGTGGCTGCGGACCTGGTCGCCATCGCCAGGTCGGCGTCTGGCTCGAGCTAAGAACTACGCAGGCTCGAGAACGGCGTCCGTGTCACGGCCGGCAAGCGCCGTGAGGGCCTCGTTCTCGACGTGGGCCGCCGCGAGGGCGGACTCAAGGTCAGCGATTCGCTGACGCAGCTGACGGTTCTCAGAAACGAGCCGAATGTTTTGGCGAGGATCGGCCGAGGGGGTGTAGCCGAGGAGCGCCTTTGCCATGAAATGTCCTCCATAGGAACAGTCGCACCGGTCATCTCTAGACGTTCCCGCCCGGGATTCCGCAAGACGCCTAAAGGGCCGACATACAAGAGTCTCACGAGGGTCGCAACAACCACAACCCGCCCCCATCGGTAAAGATGACCCCGTGGATCACGAACTCGCGGAGCTGATTCAATCCGTCGACCCTCGGGTCCTCGGGGCACGGATCAAGACCGCCCGAATCGCGGCGGGACTGCGCCAGCACCAGCTCGCCGAGGGGGTCTCCTCGGTCCCCTACATCTCCCGCATCGAGGCCGGCACGCGCCGACCCGGACTCGACCTGCTGGCGGTGATCGCCGAGCGTACGCAGACGACGCCGGCGGCCCTTCTGCGTGGTCTGCCCGATGGCGACTACGCCGAGATCGAGCTTGAGCTCCACTACGCGCAGTTGGAGCTGACGACGGGGGACGCGCAGGCGAGCCTCGCTCGGCTCGACACGCTCAGCGCCCGCATCCCCGACGGCTACATGGGCCCGCTGACCCGGAGCTTGCGGCAGCTACGAGCAGGAGCACTCGAGGCCATCGGCGACATCCACGCCGCCATCCAGGAGCTCGAAGCCCTGCTCGACGAGGGCGCCGACGAGTCGGCCTGGCTGGCCGCGGCCACCTCGCTGAGCCGCTGCTATCGGCAGGCGGGCCAGTTCCGCTCTGCGATCGAGATGGGCGAGCGTGCGAAGGCACGGCTGACGGCGCTCGATCTGGAGGGCACCACCGAGGGAATCCAGCTCAGCCTCAGCATCGCGGGCGCGCTCTTCGAACACGGCGACGTCGCCGATGCGATCGACGTCTGCACCCGTGCCATCGCCCAGGCGGAGAAGATCGAGTCTCCGAGGGCGAAAGCTTCCGCCTACTGGAACGCCAGCGTTATCGAATCTCGCCGCGGCAATAGCGCCGGCGCTCTCAAGTACGCACGCGCGGCGATCCCGCTGATCGAGGAGGCGAGCGACGCGCGCAACGTGGCCAGGCTGCGCGGCCAATATGGGATTCTCCTGCTGCGATCGGGCGACCCGGCTGGCGCGAGAACGACGCTGCAGCAGACCCTGACGGAGCTCCAGGCCACCGACGCATCGGCGGCCGATCGCGCGACGGCACGGACCGCTCTCGCCGAGTGCGAGCTGCTGCTCGGGGATATCGACGCCGCACGAGCAACCCTGGCCGTGGTCGAGGCCGCCGACATGGACTCGCTGCCGATGGCGCGGGCCGAGCGCGCGATGCTGCTCGGACGCATCGCCGCCGCATCGGCCAATCGGACCGAGGCGCTGGCCGATTACCGCGAGGCGCTGGACATCCTCACCGGCATCACAGCCGACCGAGGCGTCGGTGAGGTCTGGTTCGAGCTCGCCGCCCTCCTCGACGAGGCCGGCGACAGCGAAGGCGCTCAGACGGCGTATCGAGCAGCTGCGGCCTCGGCCGGCTTCGCCGCTCGCACGAGCGCCCGACTCACGTCCTCTTAGAAGCGTGGGGGGGGGGGGGGCCCCCCCCCCCCCCCCCCAAAACAACACCCCAAAACCCCCCAAAAACCGAAACAAACCGCACACCAACACCCAGGGGGGGACACCCA
>JBQCDC010000194.1:0-3589 GCA_051961575.1 Marmoricola sp. | reverse complement strand
GCGCGACCGCTGGCGGTGAGGTGGGCGGGGAGCCGGACGCCGACATCCGTGACCAGGGGAGGCCGGCCAGGAGCGCGTTCCTCCAGCACGTAAAGGACGTCGCGACCATGCGGAACGGCGAGGTGGGCGGACTGGCCGAGGTTGTCCACCAGCGCCGCGAGCGGCCGTCGGGCGATCCGCTGCAACGGCGCTTGGCGTGCGTAGCCGGTGCCGACCTCGTAGGCCGCGACGCCGAGGCCGTAGCAGCGGTCGTCGGAGAGGTGAGCGACGAAGCCCTCCTCGATCATGGCGTTGATGAGGTGGTAGGCCGTCGAGCGCGGCAGGTCGACCGCGCGCGCGATGCGGTCGAGCGGGACCGGGTCGGGCTGCGTGGCCAGGTAGCGCAGCACGCGAAGCGCGCGGGTTGCTGCCGGCACCTGACCCATAACCGGAGATTAGCGACGCGGATGCGGTCGGCGCAGTCCTCGCGGCAGGTAGGCGGCCCCGGCACCCATCGTGGCCGCCACGTCGGCAGGGTTGGTGACGCCGCAGGTCTGCATCGAGAGGCATCCGCACCCGATGCAGGAGTCGAGACCGTCGCGCAGCCTGGTCAACGCGGAAATCTGCTCGTCGAGCCGCCCCCGCCAGTGGCGGGACACCCGCTGCCAGTCGGCCCGCGTCGGGGTGCGGTTGTCGGGAAGGCCGGCGAGCTCCTCGCGGATCTCGTCGAGGGTCAGGCCCACGTTGGCGGCGGCCCGAATGAAGGCCAGACGTCGCAGAACACTGCGCTCGAAGCGTCGCTGGCCGCCCGCGTTGCGATGCGCGGTGACCAAGCCTTCGCCCTCGTAATAGCGGATGGCCGATGCGGCGAAGCCGCTGCGCTTAGCGATGTCGCCCACGGTCAGCAGATCGTGCTTGTCCATGATTTCTCCAGAAACCTCTTGACTTCAAGTTCACTTTAACTTGAAGGATCAAGGCATGACAACGAAAACGGCACTGGTCACCGGCGGATCCGCGGGCCTCGGCCTCGCTCTGGTCCGCTCCCTCCACGACAGCGGGTGGGAGGTGATCACAGATGCCCGCAACGCGCACCGGCTCGACGCGGCGGTGGGTGGATTGAGTCGCGTGACGGCGGTGCCCGGCGACATCGCGGATCCCTCGCACCGCGTGGCCCTTCTCGAGGAGGTTCGCCGCGCCGGCGGGCTCGACCTTCTGGTACACAACGCGAGCACGCTCGGACCGACGCCCTTGCGACCGCTCGGTTGGCTCTCACCCGAGGAACTGGCGGAGATCTGGACGGTCAACGCCGGCGCTCCGGTGGCGCTGACCACCCTGCTCCTCCCGCAGTTCCGCGAGGGTGCCCTGTTGGTCTCGATCTCCTCCGATGCGGCCGTCGAGCACTACGACACCTGGGGCGGCTACGGCGCGGCCAAGGCGGCGCTCGACCACTTCACGCTCACCCTGGGCGTCGAGACGGGTCTGCGCGCCTACGCCGTCGACCCCGGCGATATGCGGACGGCCATGCACCAGGCGGCCTTCCCCGGCGAGGACATCTCCGACCGACCGCTACCCGAGTCGGTGGTTCCGCGGTTCCTCGACCTGATCGCGCATCCTCCGGCCTCGGGTCGCTATCGCCTGGCCGACTTCGCCGAGCAGAGCAGGAGGGGAGCCTGATGACCACCCTCACGCACGCGCCGCACACGCGCTTCCTCCCTGCCGCGACCGCATCCGCACCCGCGGAGCGCCGTGGGTTGGCTCGCGACGAGGTGCGCCTGTTGGTGGCGACCGAAGACGGCATCCAGCACGTTCGCTTCCGCGACCTTCCCGATCATCTGACCGCGGGCGACCTGCTGGTGGTCAACGACTCCGCAACGATCGCGGGCCAACTCGATGCGGTGGGCTCCTCGCTCGGCCGGGTCGTCGTGCACCTTGCCAGTCGACTCGACGACGGCAGCTGGGTCATCGAGATCAGGACCTCTCCCGATGCCGCGCGGTCGGTTCTCGACGCGGAAGCCGGCGTGCGTCTCCGCGTCGGCGGAGTGATCCTTCGCCTGCGCGAGCCTTGGCCTCGGCCGGGATCCTCGCCGACCGGAACGGGCAACCGGCTGTGGCGAGCTGAGCCTGACGGGGACCTGCAGACGCTGGCGGAGCGACGGGGCAGGCCGATCGCCTACGGCTACCTCGAGCGCCGCTATCCGCTCTCCGCGTATCAGTCGGTGTTCTCGCGCGTGCCCGGCAGTGCCGAGATGCCGTCCGCCGCACGTCCCTTCACGCACGACCTGGTGCGGCGGTTGGAAGCCCGAGGAGTCGGTCTGGCCGCGATCACGCTTCACACCGGTGTCTCCTCGCAGGAGGCGGGTGAGGCGCCGCTGGCTGAGCGCTTCGCGGTGTCCGCCGTGACGGCTTCCCAGGTCAACGCGACGCGTGCTCGGGGTGGCCGGGTCGTTGCTGTCGGCACGACTGTCGTCCGGGCGTTGGAGTCCACGGTCGAGGAGGGGCGCGTGGTCGAGCGCTCCGGTTGGACGGAGCGGGTGATCGGCCCCGACGAGCCAGCCGAGGTCGTCGACGGGCTGATCACCGGGTGGCACGATCCGGCGGCCTCACACCTGTTGCTGGTGGAGTCGATCGCGGGCGTCGAGCTGACTCAGCGGGCTTACGACGGCGCGGTTGCGGAGCACTATCTGTGGCACGAGTTCGGCGACTCGGCGCTGCTGCTTCCTCGCCGCGAGTTGTCTCGCATCTGAGACAGCGGTCCTCCTCAGTGGGTCCCGCGGGGGCTTGCGGACGCGTTTCATTGGAGGCATGACAACCCCTTCCTTCGTTGAGGTCGGCGTCGGCCCGGTCTCCTTCCCCGACCTGGTGGCCGTCGCCCGAGGCGGCGCTGGCGTGCGGCTCGCCGACGACGCGTTGAAGGCGATCGATGCCGGTCGCGCGGTCGTCGATGAGCTCGCCGCTGCTCCCACCCCTTCGTACGGCGTCTCCACCGGCTTCGGCGCCCTCGCCACTCGGCACATCCCGACCGAGATGCGCGCGCAGCTGCAGCGATCGTTGGTCCGCTCGCATGCGGCGGGCTCGGGTCCTGAGGTCGAGAAGGAGGTCGTGCGCGGCCTGATGCTGTTGCGCCTCTCGACCCTGGCGACCGGCCGGACCGGGGTGCGTCGTGAGACCGCCGAGCTGATGGCCTCACTGCTGGCCCACCACATCACCCCGGTCGTGCGCGAGTACGGATCGCTCGGCTGCTCGGGTGATCTCGCTCCGCTGGCGCACTGCGCGCTCGCGTTGATGGGCGAGGGCGAGGTGCGTGACCGCGACGGCGTCTTGATGCCCGCGGCTGAGGCTCTGGCCAAGGCCGGCCTCGCGCCGGTCGAGCTGATCGCCAAGGAGGGGCTGGCGCTCATCAACGGCACCGACGGCATGCTCGGTCAGTTGGTGCTCGCGCTGACGGACCTCGATGTGCTCATGCGGACGGCGGACATCGCGGCCGCGATGTCGGTCGAGGGGCAGCTCGGCACCGACCGCGTGTTCGCCGCCGAGCTGCAGGCGCTGCGCCCGCACCCCGGCCAGGGCGCATCGGCGGAGAACCTCACGCTGCTTCTCAAGGACTCCGGTG
>JBQCDC010000193.1:0-3472 GCA_051961575.1 Marmoricola sp. | reverse complement strand
AGGAGATCGTGATGAGTTGCGGCGTCCAGACCAGCGTGTACACGTGGAAGGCGGCGGGGTTGTCGATCTTGCAGCCCACCGTCGGCGACTGGCCGTCGAACCAGGTCTTGTACTTCAAGGTCGCGAACCCAAGATCGGGGGCGTTCGAGCCGTAGTACTCGGCCATGTCGATCTCACCCGAGGCCCCGTTGCCGCCGTAGGTCTGCGCCTGGGGATACAGCCACAGGGCGCTGTGCACCCCGCCGGCCTCGCCGCCGCCGAACGCGGCGCGGATCTCAAAGCGCCCGTAGGCCTGGGCGAAGTGCCGCTGGGTGGTCACCATGCCGCTTGCGTAGGAGGTCGCGCCCACGCCGTACGGGGTTGCGCACGGGGCCGGTGTCGCGAGCCTGATCGCCGAGAGGCTGAGCACTCCGCCGGCGACCGACAGCGTGCGCGGATTGTTCACGTAACACTCGGGACCGGAGTGATAGCCGGTCCGGGCGGAGGTCGTCACGCTCCAAAGCGCGGGATTCAGGGCGGTGCCGTTGAACTCGTCGTCGAACGTGCAGGTCCAATGCCCGCCGCCAGGTCTCGCCGGCTGCTCACCCCCGCACGAGGAGTTCGACCCCGACGATCGCTGCCAGAGGAGAGCCACCACGACGATGAGACCGCCGACCAGCAGGAGGGCGATGACCGGTCGGCGCAAGAAAGCACGAGCGTCCATGCGCTCTAGTCAACGGCATCGAGGGTAGCCAGCACCTGCGGCTTCCTCGGGACTCCCGTTGCCCGCGCGATCTCGTCGCCGCCGGCGCCGAGGATGAGTGTCGTCGGAGTCCGGAAGATCCCGAGCTCCCGCACGAGCTCCAGGTGGTGTTCCGCGTCGATCTCGACGTGGCTGACGCCCGGCGTCGACTCGGCGACGTCGGCCAGCACGTGCCTCGTGGTGCGGCAGGGTGCGCAGAAGGCCGACGAGAACTGCACGAGCGTGGCGCGCTCGCCGAGCTGGTCACTCCAAGGCCGCGCCGGTTCGCTGGTCGAGTCCTTTCGCTGGTCGAGTGCCGCCGAAGGCGGTGTATCGAGACCATGCACGCGGTGAGTCCCCTTGAGCCGGCCATCGGTCGCAGCCCGCCACAGTCCGAAGACCGTGGCCACGACGACCGCGACGATCAAGATCCACAAGCCTGCACTCACGTTGAGAACAACCTCGCGGCCGATGCGCTGATTCCCACGTCAGCCAAGCGCACGGCGCAGCTCCTCGGCCGTCTCCCGGTTGTACGCGAGCGCCTCGTGCCCGGCTCCCACCATGTTGAAGAAGCCGTGGATCATCGATGGGTACCGCCTCTGACGCACCTCGACGCCGTGCTCGGCCAGCAGCCGGGCGTAAGCCTCGCCCTCGTCGCGCAGCGGGTCGAAGCCGGCCGTCAGCAGGTAGACGGGCGCCAAGCCCTCCGGGAACACCTCTCGGTAGAGCACCGAGATGTCCGGATCGTGCGGATCCGCACTGCCGAGGTAGGCCTCCTGCGCCTGATCCATGAACTTCTTGGTCAGGAAGAAGCCCTCGCCGAAGGTCTCCCGGCTCGCCGAGAGGTTCACGAAATCCGTGCATGGGTAGATCAGCAGTTGGAACTTCAGCGGCAGGCCCTGCTCCGCCGCGTAGACAGCGACGGCGGCCGAGAAGTACCCGCCGGCGGAGTCACCACCAACGGCGAGCCGGTCGACGTCGGCGCCGATGCTGGCCGCGTTCTCGACCATCCAGGTGTAGGCGGCCTTGCAGTCGTCCAGACCCGCCGGGTACGGATGCTCGGGAGCGAGCCGGTAGTCCACCGACAGGACCTGCACCCCGGACTGCTCGGCGAGGAAGCGGCACGCGAGGTCGTGGGTGCCGTGCTCGCCGCCGTAGACCATGCCGCCGCCGTGGATGAACAAGATCGTCGGGATGGAGTCCTCACGCAGACGACTGGTCGGCGTGTAGAGCCGCACGTTGAGAGGTCCACCGGGCCCTGGAATGTCGATGTCCCGCGTGGCGCCGACAGGTTGCAAGCCTCCCACCAGCCGCGACTGCAGGGCGAGGGCCGCGCGCGCCTCGGCCCAAGGGAGATCCTCAGCGGCGGGTTCGTGCAGGACTCGCTGCAGGCGCAGCATCAGCTGCAGCTCAGGAGCCAGCCCCTGACCCTCGATCTGGATCTGCTTGCCGGCGAGAACCGACAGCACGGGCCGTGGGAGCCCCATGAGGCTGCGCAGCACACGACCCTTGAACGCTTCGACCATGGACATGGGCCGAGTCTAGGGAGGACCGTCTGTCACCCAACGTTCACCATCAAGTGGGAAACTCACATGTCATGACCCTCGGCGCAGTGCCTGGCCAATCCGTTGACCTCGAGCCCCCCACCCCTGCCCTCCAGCAGGTCCTGGACCTCGACGAGATGTACCCGGATCGCTTCCTGGACCGGGAGCTGTCCTGGTTGCGCTTCAACCAGCGCGTGCTGGAGCTCGCCGAGGACGACACCCTCCCGCTCCTCGAACGCGTGCGTTTCCTCGCGATCTTCGCCAGCAACCTCGACGAGTTCTTCATGGTGCGGGTGGCCGGCCTCAAGCGCCGCATCGCAGCCGGCGTCGCGGTTCAGGCCGCCTCGGGACTGATGCCGCGCGAGGTTCTGGAGCAGATCTGGGCCGTCACCGCCGAGCTGATGGAGCGCCACGCACGCCTCTTCCGCGACGACATCCGACCGGCACTCGCCAAGGAGCACATCGAGCTGCTGCGGTGGGAGGAGCTCTCCCGCGAGGAACAGCAGACCGCCAAGCGGCTGTTCAAGCAGCGCGTGTTCCCCGTCCTGACGCCTCTCGCGGTCGACCCTGCGCACCCGTTCCCGTACATCTCGGGCCTCTCGCTCAACCTGGCCGTCCTCGTGCGCAACCCGAAGACCGGCAAGGAGCACTTCGCCCGGGTCAAGGTCCCGCAGATCTTCGACCGCTTCGTCCAGGTCGGCAAGCAGCGGTTCGTTCCGCTCGAGGACGTCATCGCCGAGCGCTCACGCAAGCTGTTCCCCGGCATGGAGGTCCTGGCGGTCCACACGTTCCGCGTGACGCGCAACGAGGACCTCGAGGTGGAGGAGGACGACGCCGAGAACCTGCTCCAGGCGCTGGAGAAGGAGCTCTCGCGTCGACGTTTCGGCCCGCCGGTGCGCCTCGAGGTCGAGGAGTCGATCGACAAGCACGTGTTGGAACTGCTGGTCTCCGAGCTCGGCATCTCCGACGCCGAGGTGGTCCGGCTGCCCGGGCCGCTGGACCTCACCGGCCTCAACGACATCGCCGACATCGATCGTCAGGACCTCAAGTTCCCGCGCTACGTGCCGCGCACGCATCGCCTGTTGGCGCCGGTCGAGTCCGCTTCGCCCGTCGATGTCTTCAAGGCCCTCAAGCGCTCCGACGTCCTGCTGCACCACCCCTACGACTCGTTCGCCACCTCGGTGCAGCGCTTCCTCGAGCAGGCGGC
>JBQCDC010000192.1:0-6141 GCA_051961575.1 Marmoricola sp. | reverse complement strand
AGAGCGGTGGATCGTTCGGCCGGAAGCTGTTCTTCGACGCTGCACTCGAGGCCGCGAAGATCTCCCAGGTGATGGCCGCGCCCGTGCGCCTGATGTGGCACCGCACCGATGACTTCCGCCAGGGACGCACGCATCCGATGTCGACGAACCGAGTGCGTGCCACCTATCTGGCGGGCAATGTCCTGACCTGGGAACAGCGGCACACCAGCGTCGCCACGGACTTCAGCCACGGACTGGGCGAGATCATCACCGCGCAGGCCGCGAGCCTGCCCGTGGGCAACATCGGCTTCTCCCAGACCGTCTATGAGCTGACCCAGGCCGAGCACTACAACTTCGGTGTCACCACCAACTTCTTGAGCGAGGTGGACACCGGCTTCAACACCGGCTCCATGCGCAACATCTACTCGCCGAACGTCGCCGTCGCGCGGGAGCTGACGGTCGACAGGCTGGCAGCCGTCGCCAAGCTGGATCCGTACCAGTTCCGGCGGAAGTTCGCGATGCATCCGCGGTCGGTGGCGGTGCTCGACGCCGTCGCGAAGGCCGGCAACTGGGGTCGGTCGATGCCCGCAGGAACGGCTCAAGGCATCGCTATCCACAACGAGTACCACGGCTTCGCCGCCTGTCTGATCGAGATCGACTGCACCTACGCGACCGTTCACCGGACGGTCCGTGATGCGGTGACCGGTCCTCGCGTCACCAAGGCCGTCTTCGCGGTCGATGTCGGGCTGCCGGTGAACCCCTTGGGTCTGCAGGCGCAGATGATGGGCGGGATCATGGACGGAATCGCGCTCGCGCTCACGTCCAGCCTTCACCTCACCGGCGGGCACTTCGCGGAGGGCAGCTGGGACAACTACGCCTACACGCGTGAATGGAATGTGCCGTTCGACGTCGAGGTGATCGTGATGCCGCCCACGACCGACGCCCCGGGCGGTGCCGGAGAGTTCGGCGTGGCCGCAGTGTTCGCTGCGACCGCGGCGGCCTATGGCCGCGCCACCAAGACAATGCCGACCTCGTTTCCGATCAACCACAACCAGCCGTTGTTCTTCACGCCGCTGCCGACGAGTCCGCCCATCCCGCAGTCACCCACTGACGGCCTGTCGAACTACTGATTCGAGGGATCACATGTCCACGCACACGTTCATCGTCAACGGGCAAGCGGTCACGGTCGACGTCGAGGACGACGTCCGGCTGCTCTGGGTCCTTCGTGACATCCTCGGCATCACGGGTCCCAAGTACGGCTGTGGGCTGGAGGTCTGCAAGGCCTGCACCAGCCACATCAACGGCAGGGCCTTCAACCCCTGCAGCGTCCGCGTCGGCGACATCCAGCCCACCGACGAGATCACCACCATCGAGGGCCTCGCGGACACGGTCGGGGCAGTTCTGCACCCCATGCAGCAGGCCTGGATCGAGAACGACGTCGCCCAGTGCGGCTATTGCCAACCCGGCCAGATCATGGCCGCGGTCGACCTGGTCAACAAGGTCAAGGCTGCCGGTCGCTCGATCACCGACGCCGATCTCGACACCCTGCGCAACATCTGTCGGTGCGGGACGTATCCACGCATCCGCCAGGCCATCCGCGACGGCGCCTCGAAGATGTGACATGACCGAGGTTCTAGCCACCGCCACTGCGTGGACGCGCAGTCAGGGTGTCGCGCTCGCCACCGTGGTGAGCACGACGGGCTCAGCTCCGCGGCCGACCGGAACGCTGATGGCGGTTGCGGCCGACGGCAGCGTCGCCGGCTCGCTGTCCGGAGGCTGCGTCGAAGGAGCCGTGCACGCGATCGCGCTCGAGGTGATCGAGTCCGGCGTCCCCGAGCTGCACACCTTCGGATACGCGGACGCCGATGCGTTCGCCACAGGACTGACCTGCGGCGGCCGGATCGAGGTCTTCATCGAGCGGATGCAAGCCGCCGACGATCTGGTCGAGGCGATCGCCGATCACCGACCCGTCGCCAGCGCCGTCGTCATCGACCACCCGGACGCTGCGCTGCGGGGCACCCGCTGGACGATCCCCGGACCAGCCGCGACCTCCTCACTGGAGCAGGCGGTTAGAGCCGATGCGCGGGCACTCATCGAGGCCGGCGCGACGAGTGAGCTGACCTACGGCGTGAACGGTGAGCGGGTCGGCGATGACGTGCGCGTCCTCATCACGACGTGGGCGGCGCCCCCTCGTCTGATCGTCTTCGGGGCGGTCGACTTCGCCGCTGCCCTTGCTCGAATCGCGCCGATGATGGGGTACCGCGTGACCGTCTGCGACGCTCGTCCCACCTTTGCGACCGCGGAGAGGTTCCCGGGTGTCGAGGTCGTCGTCGACTGGCCACACCGCTACCTGGCACGTGAGGCGGAGGCTGGCGGGCTCGATCGGCGGACGGCGGTGTGCGTCCTCACGCATGACCCCAAGTTCGACGCACCTGCCCTCGAGACGGCGCTTGCCCTCGACCTCGCCTACGTGGGAGCGATGGGCTCTCGCCGGGCGCACGATGAGCGCATCGCTCGTCTGGAGGATGCAGGGGTCTCTGCCGCTGCGCTCGCGAGGCTGCACTCGCCGATCGGACTTGATCTCGGTGCAGCGACGCCGGAGGAGACCGCGGTCGCCATCCTCAGCGAGATCCTGCTGACCCGAAACCACACCTCGGGACAGCCGCTGAGCCGGACTGCCGGCCACATCCACCCCTCCCCGCAGCCAGGTGACGTGCCATCAAACACCCCGATCCTGCGGTGATCGCGGGAGTCGTCCTGGCCGCGGGCCAGGGGCGCCGGTTCGGCGCACCCAAGGCGTTCGAGCGCACGGAGGGCGGCGAGACCTGGGCCGACCGCGCGATCGAGAGCCTTCTGGCCACGGGGTGTGCGCCTGTCATCGTCACCTTGCCGGAGCTGCGCGACCTGACCTTCCCCGACGCGGTGACTCCGCTCGTGGTGGTCGACGGCGGGCAGTCGGAGTCGCTGCGCGCCGCACTCGCAGCCGTGCCGGTCGAGGCGACGGCCGTCATGATCACCTTGGTCGACCTGCCTGATGTCGATGCGCGAGTGGTGCGACGCCTGGTCGAGGCCGTCCCACACACGCCGGAGGTGCTTGCCAGGGCGGGCTATCACGGGTCGGCCGGTCATCCGGTGCTGATCGGGCGCACCCATTTCGACGCGATACTCCAGACGCTGAGCGGTGACCGCGGTGCGCGTGACTACCTGGTCGCCAACTCGGCCGAGTTGGTGGAGTGTGGTGATCTGGCATCGGGCATTGATGTCGACAAGCGATACGGAGGAGCTTGATGCGCAAAGTCACCTACTCGATGAGCACGTCGCTGGACGGCTACATCGTCGGACCTGACGGCAGCTTCAACTGGTCCGCACCCGACGAGGAGGTCTTCGCCCTCGCCACCGACGAGGTGCGAGGACTCGGCGCTCACCTGATGGGGCGAAGCCTCTACGAGACGATGCTCTACTGGGAGACCGCGGACCAAGAGCCGTCGATCAGCGCCCTCGAGATCGAGTTCGCCAAGATCTGGAAGGCGCTTCCGAAGATCGTGTTCTCGTCGACGCTCTCGGAGGTCCAGGGGAGCAACACCACCCTGGCCACCGGAAGCGTCGGTGAAGAGATCGAGCGCCTCCGTGCCGAGCCCGGCGGCGACATCGCGATCGGGGGAGCGACGCTGGCGGTTGAGGCCGCGGACCTGGACCTGATCGACGAGTACCTGATCCGGGTCTACCCGGTGCTGGTCGGTGGAGGGATTCCCTTCTTCGCGCATCACAAGCGACGCTCGAACCTCGAACTCGTCGAGACGCGCACGTTCAACAACGGCGTCGTCCATCTGGCGTACCAGGTGGTCCGCTGAGCATCGCCCGCATTCCAGCGACCGCGTCGGGGTACCCGACGAGCATGCAATCGTCACAAGCTCGGCAGCGCTTGGTGGTGGTCACGGGCGCAAGCGCAGGGGTGGGGCGCGCGATCGCGGTGGAACTGGGGCGGCGCGGGAATCGCGTCGCGCTCCTGGCTCGCGGTCATGAGGGCTTGGAGGCCGCGGCCTGGGATGTCGCCGCGGCAGGTGGAACCGTCTGGACCCGCTCTTTGGACGTCTCAGATGCCAACGCGGTCGAGGCGGCAGCAGCGTCCATCGAGGACGAGTTCGGTCAGATCGACGCTTGGATCAACACCGCTTTCGCCGGGACCTTCGGCTTCACCTGGGACGTCACACCCGATGAGTTCCGCAGAGTCACCGAGGTGACCTACTGGGGGTACGTCTACGGCACTCTCGCCGCGTTGCGCCGCATGCGAGAGCGCCAGCGCGGCACGATCGTGCAGGTCGGATCGGCGCTCGCCTATCGCGGAATTCCGCTACAGGCGCCGTATTGCGGTGCCAAGCATGCGATTCAGGGCTTCCACGACTCGCTGCGCACCGAGCTCCTGCACGAGCGCAGCAAGGTGCGCGTCACGATGGTGCAACTCCCTGCCGTCAACACCCCGCAGTTCGGGTGGGTGAAGTCCTACCTCGGTCGCCGGCCCCGTCCGGTCGCGCCGATCTACCAGCCGGAGGTGGCGGCGCGCGCCGTCTGTTGGGCACTCGACCATCCCCGTCGTCGGGAGCGCTGGGTCGGGTCCAGCACCGCCCTCACCATCGCGGTCAACGCCGTCGCGCCAGGCGTTCTGGATCGCTACCTCGCGCGCCGCGGCATACGCGCACAGTTGACGGACCGCTTCGATATCGGGGACTTCGACGGCAATCTGTGGACCCCTCGCGACAGCGGCGAGGACGCCGGCGCTCACGGGGCGTTCGACGACGAGGCACGGAGCCACAGCGCCCAACAGGGGTTCGCGCGACACTCGCGCCTCGTCGGCCTGGCCGGAGTCGGTGCCGCCGTCGCGACGGTGGCCACCTCACGGATGCGACGAGTCCGGAGGTGACGGTTCGTCCGTAGTCCAATCCGAGTCAGGAACGATGCGTTCCGGATCGGGAGGGGGAGTCTCTTCTTCCTCCGTGTCCGGGTCGACGGCCTGCCTCTGCTCCAACTCGTCGGGAGTCGGTTCGGTGTCAGCGGGGGTCATTGGCCACGCTCGTGGTGCTCGTTGCGCATGCGGGCCTCCGGCCCGATCTCGTTTCCTTCCTGGATCTCGCCGCTCTCGGTCGTGGGCGCGCCGGCGATGTGGTCGCCGTCGCTGATGGGGACGTCGGCCTGATCGGGATCAAGGTTGGTCACCTCGGATACATGTTCTCGTTGGTGGCGCCGTTTGAAGATGTTCATGCTGACCTCCAGCAATCTGCTCGAGTGGCCGCATTTCTGCAGTCGCGCGTGTTAGGTGCCCGTGTTGCGTCGGCTCATGCGCCTTCGCAACGACATGGACCGGTGCTCATCGGGTATCTGGCGGTGATGAGTGAACGTCCAGACACCGGATCGGGACGAGGCGGCGGGCTCGGCAAGCCGACCCGTGAACCTGAGGAAGCCTCGCCGGAGACCGACCAAGAGGCGAACTGGGTCGTCAGCGGAGGTGGCGTTGTCGGACCCGTCGACGACGACGGCGAGCCGCACGACGCGGCGAAGCGGCAGGCCTAGCCCCTGCAGGACTAACCTGCACGTCATGACGCAAGCACCGGCAGGTTGGTACCCACACCCCGAAACCGGCGCCTGGTGGTGGTGGGACGGCGCCCAGTGGCTGGCGCAGGCTCCGGAAGGTGCGCCACCAGCGCCCGCCCCGCTTCCGCCGCAGGCGCCGCTTCCGCCGCCGTCGCCACGGGAGGACTACCCCGTCAAGTTCTCGGTGGACTACCCCGAGCGCCCGCTGAGTCGAGTGCGGACCGCGTTCCGGATCATCCTCGCGATCCCCGTCCTGTTCCTGATCAGCCTGATCGACGGCGGCACCTTCTACGAGTCCAGTTCGAACGGACAGAGCACGATCGTCAGTCTCAGCGCCGCCGGAGGCCTGCTTGTTCTCCCGCCGCTGTTCCTGATCCTCTTCCGCCGCAAGTACCCCCGCTGGTGGTTCGACTGGAACCTCGAGCTCCAGCGCTTCCTCAACCGGGTGTCGGTCTACATGACCCTGATGGACGACCGCTACCCGTCGACCGACGAGCACCAGTCGGTCCACCTCGACATCCCCTATCCCGACGCGGCGACCGAGCTCAACCGATGGCTGCCGCTGGTGAAGTGGTT
>JBQCDC010000191.1:0-7293 GCA_051961575.1 Marmoricola sp. | reverse complement strand
GCGGGTCGGTCGGGCCGGAACGCCTACGTCCTCGAGGTCTTTCCGCGTGAGCAACGGGTTCGGTCGATGGCCTTCATCCGAGCGGCGCGCAACATCGGCTACACGATGGGCGCGGCCGCGGGCGGTTTCGCGCTGGCGATCGGCACGAGGACGGCGATCGAGTCCGTTCCGCTGATCACCGGCGGACTGCTCCTGATCAACGCGCTGATGGTGGTGCGACTGCCGCAGATCGCGGCGCAGGTCCACGAGGTCGCCGGAGTCGCCAGCCCGGCAGGCCTGCGCAACAAGGGCTTCGTGGCGCTCGGTATCTGCAACGGGATCCTCAGCACCCACCAGGTGCTGCTCAACGTGGTCGTTCCGCTGTGGCTGGTCGAACGGACCGATGCGCCGCACGTGCTGCTCGCCTGGCTGTTCGGCACGAACACGGTGATGGCCGTCCTGCTGCAGGTCCGTACCGCGCAAGGTGCCGAGACGATCTCGGGAGCGCTCCGCGCCACGAACCGAGGCGCGGCCTGCATGGTCGGGTCCTGCGGGATCATCGCCGTCACGCACGACACCGTCGGGTGGGCATCGATCGTCCTGATCTGGCTCGGTCACGTCACGATCACGGGTGCCGAGCTGTGGCAGTCGGCCGCCGGTTGGGGCCTGCTCGCCGAGCTGTCGGATCCACAGCGCCTGGGGGAGTACCAGGGCGTTTGGAACCTGGGCTACCAGGTGGAGAGCATCGTCGGTCCTGCGCTGTTCACCTATCTGGCGATCAACGTGGGCAACGTCGGCTGGGTCATGATCGCGGCGCTCATCGTGCTCGCCGCCATCGGCACCTACCCGGCCACCCGCTCGGCGCAGCGGCATCTGGCGCTTCATGTCGCGCCTGATCAGGGCCTGCTGGTGTCCAACTCCTAGGATGCGAACGTGACTGCACAGATTCTGGACGGCAATGCGACGGCTAAGGCGATCAAGGGGGAGCTCCGCGAGCGGGTCGCCGCGCTGAAGGCGCGCGGGATCACCCCGGGCCTCGGCACGGTGCTGGTCGGCAACGACCCCGGCTCGACCTGGTACGTCAACGGCAAGCACAAGGACTGTGCCGAGGTCGGCATCGAGTCGATCCGGGTGGAGCTGCCGGAGACTGCGACCCAGGACGAGATCCTGGCCGAGGTGCACCGCTTGAACGACGACCCGGCCTGCACCGGCTACATCGTGCAGTTGCCGCTGCCGAAGGGAATCGACGAGAACGCCGTCCTGGGCGCGATCGACCCGACCAAGGACGCCGACGGCCTCAACCCCGCCAACCTCGGCTGGCTGGTGCTCGGCAAGGAGGCGCCGCTGCCGTGCACGCCCTTCGGGATCGTCGAGCTGCTGCGTCGCCACGGAGTGGAGATCAAGGGCGCTGAGGTGGTCGTGGTCGGTCGCGGCGTCACGGTCGGCCGTCCCCTGGGGCTCTTGCTGACTCGTCGCTCCGAGAACGCGACCGTCACCCTCTGCCACACCGGCACGCGCGATCTCGCCGCCCACACGCGCAACGCCGACATCGTCGTGGCCGCCGCCGGGGTGCCCGGCATCATCAGCGCCGACATGGTCAAGCCGGGCGCAGCGGTCCTCGACGTGGGCGTCTCGCGCGTCGACGGCAAGATCGCGGGCGACGTGGCCGACGACGTCATGGACGTGGCCGGCTGGGTGTCGCCGAACCCTGGTGGCGTCGGCCCGATGACCCGCGCGATGCTGCTCTCCAACGTCGTGCTGGCCGCGGAACGCGGGTGAAGGAGAACCCGCCCCGAGCCCGACCGTCGACGATCGGCGGCATGCTCTACCTCGCCGTTCTCGTGATCGCGGCCGGCGGCCTGTTCCTGGTCGCGACCTACAACTGGCGACTCGGCGTCTCGGCGCTCGGTGGAGGCATGCTGCTGGCCGCGGTCGGTCGCGTCGCCCTGGGCGAGTACGAGTCCGGGATGTTGCGTGTCCGGAACAAGGCGTTCGACGTCGTGGCGCTCTCGGGGCTGGGAGCGCTCATGATCGTGCTGGCTTGGGTGATCCCGAACCAGCCTGGCTGATCAGATCAGGCCAAGCTCCGTCACCGCGGCCTTCTCGTCCGCCAGCTCGGCGACCGAGGCGTCGATCTTGCCGCGCGAGAAGTCGTCGATGTCGAGGCCCTGGACGATGCTCCAGTCACCGTTCGCGGTGGTGACCGGGAACGAGGAGATCAGACCTTCCTGAACGCCGTAGGAGCCGTCGGAGACGACCGCCATCGAGACCCAGTCGTCGGCGGGCGTGCCGTTCAGCCAGTCGCGAGCGGCGTCGCAGGTGGCCGACGCGGCGGAGGCGGCCGAGGAGGCGCCACGGGCGTCGATGATCGCCGCGCCACGCTTGGCGACGGTCGGGATGAAGGTGTCGGCGATCCAGGCCTGGTCGTTGACGACCTCAGCCGCGTTCTTGCCCCCCACCTCGGCGTGGAAGATGTCCGGGTACTGGGTGGCGGAGTGGTTGCCCCAGATCGTCATCTTCTTGATGTCGGTGACCGTCGCGCCGGTCTTCGCGGCGAGCTGCGAGATCGCGCGGTTGTGGTCCAGACGGGTGAGCGCCGAGAAGCGGTTCTGCGGGATGTCGGGGGCGTTCGTCATCGCGATGAGCGCGTTGGTGTTCGCCGGGTTGCCCGTGACGCCGACGCGCACGTCGTCGGCTGCGACAGCGTTGAGCGCCTTGCCCTGGGCGGTGAAGATCGCGCCGTTCGCCGAGAGCAGGTCGCCACGCTCCATGCCGGGGCCACGCGGACGGGCGCCGACCAGCAGAGCCAGGTTCACGCCGTCGAAGATCTTGTTCGGGTCGGCCCCGATCTCGACACCGGCGAGGCCGGGGAAGGCGCAATCGTCGAGCTCCATCACGACGCCCTCGAGTGCCTTGAGAGCCGGCTCGATCTCGAGCAGGCGAAGCTCGATCGGACGACCGCCGCCCAGGGCGCCGCTGGCGATACGGAAGAGGAGGCTGTAACCGATCTGGCCAGCGGCTCCGGTCACGGCCACTTTGAGCGGGGTAGTCACGTGCTGGCTCCTGAACGTCGGGGAGTAGAGGGTCACTCGAAAACTAGCGCACCCGGTGAGGCGCTTCTAGGCCACACCGGGTGCGCGCGAGATCGGCTCGGGTCAGTCGTCTTCGCCGGTGATGATCGCGTGGGTCACGCCCGCGATCACCGCGCCGATGAGCGGGGCCACGATGAACAGCCAGACCTGGCTCAGCGCATGACTGCCGCCGAACCAGGCGACGCCGAGCGATCGCGCCGGGTTCACCGAGGTGCCGTCGACCGGAATCATGATCAGGTGGATCAGGGTCAGGCACAGACCGATGGTCAGACCCGCGACCGCCGGAGTGGCGCGGCGGGAGGTGGTCCCGAGGATCACGTAGAGGAACATCGCGGTCATCACCGCCTCGGCCACGAGCACGGCCCACAGCGAGTAGCCGCCGCTGCCGTAGGCGTTGGTCGCCATGTGACCGCTGGCGGTGAAGCCACTGCGACCCTTGGCGATGATCAGGATGACGGCTCCGGCCAGAGTCGCACCGGCGACCTGCGCGACGACGTAGGCAGGGACGTCCTTCCAGTCGAAGCGTTTACCGGCGGCGAGACCGACGGTCACCGCGGGGTTGAAGTGGGCGCCCGAGATGCGTCCGAGGGCGTACGCACCGGTGAGGACGGTGAGGCCGAACGCGAGTGCGACCGCTACTCGGTCGGCGCCGTCGTTCACGCCTCCCGCGAAGACGACCGTGCCGCAGCCGCCCAGAACCAGCCAGAAGGTGCCGAGTACTTCCGCGCCCAAGCGCGAGCCCATCGCGGGACTTGAGGTGGTGTCAGACATCAGAACTCCTATAGGGGAAGGGAGCCGTGCTACCAGATCCAAGATAGGTTCTCTCACAGGGTGGGCCGTGGAGCCGCGCGGACCTACGTGCGATATCTTGATATCAAGACAATGCAGGCCTGCAGGCCGCGCTCGTGAAGGAGAGTCCCGGTGACGGACGCCAAGATCATCTACACCCACACTGACGAGGCGCCTCTGCTGGCGACCTATTCGTTCCTCCCGATCATCGAGGCGTACGCGGGTGCAGCCGGCGTGAACGTCGAGACGCGCGACATCTCGGTCGCTGCTCGGACCCTGGCGCAGTTCGGCCTCGCCGACGACGCGCTGACCGAGCTCGGCGAGCTCGCCAAGACGCCCGCCGCGAACATCGTGAAGCTGCCGAACATCTCGGCCTCCATCCCGCAGCTCAAGGCCGCGATCGCCGAGCTCCAGGCGCAGGGCTTCGACGTCCCGGACTACCCGGAGGCTGCGGAGACCGACGAGGCCAAGGCGATCCGTGCCAAGTACGACAAGGTCAAGGGTTCGGCCGTCAACCCGGTGCTGCGCGAGGGCAACTCGGACCGCCGCGCACCGCTGTCGGTCAAGAACTACGCGAAGACTCACCCGCACACCAACAAGCCGTTCGCCGACGGCTCGAAGACCAACGTGGCCACCATGGGCGCGCACGACTTCAAGAACAACGAGAAGTCGGTGACGCTGGCCGAGGACGACACCCTTCGCATTGTGCTCGAGACCGCGACGGGCGAGAACGTCGTCCTCAAGGACTCGCTGCCCGTCCTCAAGGGCGAGATCGTCGACGCGACCCGCATGGACGCCGCGGCGCTCAACGCTTTCCTGCGTAACGCCCTGGCCCAGGCCAAGGCCGAGGACGTGCTGTTCTCGGTGCACCTGAAGGCCACGATGATGAAGGTCTCCGACCCGATCATCTTCGGCCACGTGGTGACGGCCTACTTCCACGAGGTTTTCGAGAAGTACGGCGACGACCTCAAGGCCGCCGGCCTCTCGCCCAACGACGGTCTCGGCGCGATCCTCGCCGGCCTCGACGCGCTACCGAACGGCGCTGAGATCCGGGCTGCCTTCGAGGCTGCCCTCAAGTCGGGCCCACGCCTGTCCTACGTGAACTCGGACAAGGGCATCACCAACCTGCACGTGCCGTCGGACGTCATCGTCGACGCGTCGATGCCGGCCCTCATCCGCAACGGCGGTCGGCTCTGGGGCGTGGACGGCGGCGAGGACGACACCCTCGCGGTCATCCCGGACTCGTCCTACGCGGGCGTCTACCAGACCGTCATCCAGGACGTGAAGAAGAACGGTCCGCTGAACCCGGCGACCATCGGCACGGTTCCCAACGTCGGTCTGATGGCGCAGGCGGCGGAGGAGTACGGCTCGCACGACAAGACTTTCGAGATTCCGGCGGCGGGCACGGTTCGGGTAGTGGCTTCGAACGGTGACGTTCTGATCGAGCACGACGTCGAGGCCGGCGACATCTGGCGCGCCTGCCAGACCAAGGACATCCCGGTTCAGGACTGGGTCAAGCTCGCGGTGACCCGCGCCCGCGCCACCGGCGACCCGGCGGTGTTCTGGCTCGACGAGTCGCGCGCCCACGACGCTCAGATCATCGCCAAGGTGAAGCAGTACCTGCCCGACCACGACACCGACGGCCTCGAGATCAAGATCCTGACCCCCGAGCTCGCGACCGCGTTCTCGCTGGAGCGGATGCGTGAGGGCCTGAACACCATCTCGGTGACCGGCAACGTGCTGCGTGACTACAACACCGACCTGTTCCCGATCCTCGAGCTCGGCACCTCGGCCAAGATGCTGTCCGTGGTTCCGCTGATCGCGGGCGGTGGCCTATTCGAGACCGGCGCCGGCGGTTCGGCTCCCAAGCACGTCGAGCAGCTGGTCACGGAGAACTACCTGCGGTGGGACAGCCTGGGCGAGTTCTTTGCGCTGGTTCCTGCATTCGAGAAGTACGCCGACCAGGCAGGTGCGCCCGCGGCCAAGGTGCTCGCGGCCACGCTCGACCGCGCGACCGGCACGTTCCTGAACGAGGACCGCTCGCCCGGCCGCAAGCTCGGCACGACGGACAACCGTGGGTCGCACTTCTACCTGGCGCTCTACTGGGCCGAGGAGCTGGCCGCGCAGACCGAGGATCTTGCCCTCGCCGAGAAGTTCGCGCCGCTGGCCAAGGTCCTGCGTGAGAACGAGGCCAAGATCGCCGAGGAGCTGATCGCGGTCCAGGGCAGCCCGGCCGACATCGGCGGCTACTACCGCCCCGACGCCGAGAAGGCGTCCGCGGTGATGCGTCCGTCGGCGACCCTGAACGAGGCCCTCGCCTCCCTCTGATCGGACGCGAACGTTCTCTCAACAGGACATGCGGCGACCAGCGTTGTATATAGACGTCGGTCGCCGCATGTCCTGATGAAAGTGCGCGGTTGTCAACAGACGCTTCGCTCTTCTCGGCACCAGGTGCGCCCCGCCATCAACGATGGGCGCATGGATCCCTACCTCGGTATCTACTCGGCTGGGCGCCTGCAGAGCCTCGGCCTGTCCAACCGTGATGTCGGGCGTGCCGTAGCTGAGGGCAGACTCGAGCGCATCCATCGTGGTTGGTTCAAAGCGCCGGACGCTGTGCCAGACGCGGTGACGGCGGTTCGTCTCGGAGGCGTTCTGACCGCGACGTCAGGGTCACGCCACGCCGGTCTGTGGACTCTCGCTGACGAGCGGATCCACGTTCTGGTGCCACGTCATGCGTCTCGGCTGCGCCTGCGGGACGCCGAGGCCGGTTCCGATCGACGGGTTTGCGTCCACTGGTCGAAGGTGGCCCTCAAGCGCGAAATACCGGTCGCCGAGCCGATGCAGCTCGTCCTGGACTCCCACCATTGCCAGTCTCGCCCAACCACCGTTGCGCTCGCTGACTCGGCCCTGAACCGGGGCTTGCTCAGGTTCGAGGTGCTGGAGGCGGCATTGCCGCGACTCGCGCCGTGGTGCGATCCCGCGAGCCAGTCCGGTACGGAGTCGATCGTCCGAATAGGCCTGAGGCAGCGTGGCGTCAAGCTGCGAATCCAAGTGCCTGTCGAGGGGGGCGGATACGTGGACCTTGTTGTCGGGGACCGGTTGGTGATCGAGTGCGATAGCGCCGCCTACCACGAGGGCTATCAGTCGGAGCGGGACTACGAACGCGACCAGGAGTTGCTACGGCTCGGATATCTGGTCCTTCGCCTGAAGTATCGACATGTCGTTCACGAGTGGGATCGGATCGAGGCGCTGGTCCTTGACGTCGTGAGAGCACGGCGGCATCGCTGGCGGGTGGGCGGTCAGGGAACCGTCCTTGCCCTCTAGCCCGCGACCGCGAGCCCGCGGTACCCGTGCATCCACGGCTTCGCGAAGGCGGGACCGGGGAGGTATTTCTCCTCGAGCTCGATGATCTCGAAGCCAGCCTCCCGCACCA
>JBQCDC010000190.1:0-2309 GCA_051961575.1 Marmoricola sp. | reverse complement strand
ACCGAGGTTCCGGCCTCGAGCATCCCCCCGAGAGGCCAGACGAGTGCCTCTCCTGGCACGCACCGATGGCCCTCGATGCTGGTGCCGTGCCTGGATCCGAGGTCCGTGACCTCGACGGCCGAACGCACGCTCAGGCTCAGGTGGCGGCGCGACAGCGCCGGGTCGTCCCAGCAGATGCCGCCGCTGCGACCGATGACGTGGTCACCCGGTGCCAGATCCCAGACCACGCCGGAGTCCGGGCCGCTGACCACGTGCAGCTGCCACCGAGTGCGTTGGCGGGCTCGCCTTCGACCCGCCCCGCCGAGTCGAGCACCGTTGACCAGCGCGCTACACGCGGGATCTCGCCCACGTCCGGGAAGTCGAACGCGCCGACCCAGATGCTCGTGCAGCGACTGCTCGAGCTGCTCCACGGTCGTCGAGTCGTCGCACTCGACGAGCAGGTCCTCCGGCCCGTGCGCCGCCTCCACCGTCATTCCGATGCGCATGGAACGACGTTAGGGAGGGCTCCCGTCGGTCGAGAGCTGGACCGAATCCCCTTGTGGATAAGGGCTTTTCCACAACCAGCCAGCGCACACACCAAGACCGGCCTACGTCACGAACAGACTGAACGGAGTCCAGCCGAACCCCCAGGAGGAACCGATGCCGAACGTGAACGTCAGCTATCAGGAGATGCAATTCCAGGCCGCCAAGCTGCGGGCCGAGCACCAGGAGACGAGCACGCGTCTCCAATCGATGCAGAGCGACATCGAGAGCCTGGTGTCCACGGGCTTCGTCACCGATACCGCCTCGGGTCAGTTCGCGGCTGCGTACGAGACCTTCAATCGCGGCGCTCAGCAAGCGCTGGAGGGTCTGGAGGCGATGGCGCAGTACCTCGACCAGGCCGCAGCCGCCTTCGAGAGCGTCGACGCCGAGCTCGCTCGACGCCTCAGCTAGGTCCTCAGGCGAAGCGGATGAGGCTCACCACACCGGCGACAAGGCAGTAGGCCATGAACGGGTACAAGGTGCGGGTCTTCATGTACCGCGCTAGGAACGCGACCGCGACGAACGCCGCGACGAACGCCGCGATCGCTCCGACGATCACCTGGCCATGGATGCCCGAGTTCTCCGGCTTGAAGAGCTCCGGCACCTTGAGCAGTCCCGCGCCGAGGATGACCGGAGTCGCGAGAAGGAAGGCGAAGTGGGTGGCCTTGGCGTGGTCGAGCCCACGGAGCAGACCTGCCGAGATCGCCGCACCCGAGCGAGAGATGCCCGGCAGCAGGGCGAGCGCCTGGCTCGCTCCGATCGCCGTCGCCTCGCCGAAGCGCAGGTGCGCGAAGTCCTCGGCGTCCGAGCCACCGTGACTCATCACGGCAGCGTGCGCTCCTTCCGACCGTCGGCGGGCGCGTCGGGTCAGCTGCTCGACGAGCAGCAGGAGCAGCCCGTTGATCGTCAGGAAGATCGCGGCATCGCGCGGACTGCCGAAGAGGTGCCGCAGCTTCTTGTCCGCGACGAGGCCGATGATGCCCACCGGAATGGTCGCGATGATCAGCAGCGCAGCCAGCCTCGAGCGCGCGGATGCGATCGAGCGCGTGCGCACCATGTCGACGACGCCGAGGAACACCTGCACCCAGTCGCGCCAGTAGTAGATGACCAGTGCCACCGCGGTCGCCACGTGCAGCGCCACGATGAAGGCGAGGAAGGGAGAGTCGGCCGTCGAGTCCTGCGAGCGCACCATGTCGCCCCACGACCCGCCCAGCCACGCGGGCACCAGGATGGAGTGCCCCAGGCTCGAGATCGGGAAGAGCTCGGTGACACCCTGCAGGGCCCCCATCACGATCGCCTGCAGGTAGGACAGGTGGAAGTCCACGCGGCATCTCCATCTCGCTCGACCGAGCCGACGTGGCTCAACGTGCCCACACCGTAGCGGGAGCACCCAATCTGGCTGAAAACTAGAACTTGTTATAGTTTCGCTTCTGCTTGAAGTCTGAACTCCGCCCGAGCGAGGTCGCCGCGGCAGTTACGATCACAGGCGTCCGTCAGCGAAAGGCCACGGCAGTGACCACCACCCATTCCGACTACCAGCTGAGCCAACTCGACCAGCTGGAAGCCGAATCCATCCACATCTTCCGCGAGGTCGCGGCCGAGTTCGAGAAGCCCGTTCTCATGTTCTCGGGCGGCAAGGACTCCATCGTCATGCTGCGGCTGGCGGAGAAGGCGTTCTACCCGGCGAAGATCCCGTTCCCGGTTCTTCAGGTGGACACCGGCTACGACTTCCCCGAGGTGCTGGCGACCCGCGACAGCTGGGTCAACCGCCTGGGTGTGCGCCTGGT
>JBQCDC010000189.1:0-7810 GCA_051961575.1 Marmoricola sp. | reverse complement strand
ACCTCCCAGCCCTGAACCTCTGCGCCGGCCTCGACCACCGCGCGGACCACGGGATCGACCGCCGCCGAGTCGGTCAGCGCAGCTCCGAACGCCAGCCAACGTTCGGCCAGCCAAGGCCCGCTGTAGAGAAGCGCAGCGGCCTCGAGGAAGGGCGCGATGTCGATCGGGACGAGGTCGGCGACCTTCTCCATCAGCGCGATGCTCTCGCGCCACGGGCCCTCGTAGTCCGCCGCCAGATCCAGCGCCGACGCGGGAATGCCGACCCGCGGACGGCCGGGGGAGACGGGCCGTTGCGGGACATCCCGCGAGAACGGGTCCGCCACATCGAAGCTGACCATCTGCTCATACGCGAGTCGCGCGGTACCGATGTCGCGCGCCATCACCGTGACGCAGTCCAGCGTGCGACAGGCAGGCACCACACCCGTCGTCGACACCAGTCCCTTCGAGGGTTTGATCCCGACCAGCCCATTGAACGCCGCGGGCAGCCGCCCGCTTCCGGCCGTGTCTGTACCCAGGGCGAAGTCGACCTCGCCTCGTGCGACCACGACCGCGCTGCCCGAGCTCGAGCCGCCGCTGACGTGGTCGGGGGAGAAGACCGAAGCGCAAGCGCCATACGGAGATCGCGTCCCGACGAGCCCGGTCGCGTACTGGTCCATGTTGGTCTTGCCCACCGCCGAGGCTCCGGCTGCGAGCAGACGGTCGACGACCACGGCGCTCTCGGTGGCGGGAGCGGATCGCCGCGGATCCGCTGCGGTGGTCGGCACTCCGGCCAGGTCGATGTTGTCCTTGATGGCGAACGTCAAGCCGGCAAGGGGGCCGTCGGTCGAGCCCTCGACGAGGCACCGGCTGATCCAGGCGGTCATCCGGCCCACCGCATCCGCTCGGCGTCGAAGGCGTTGCGGCGCTTCGACCGCAGCGCGGCTATCTCCGCCGCATGCTCAGCCTCGAGGGAGCGCACCTGTGCCATCGAGAACGTGGTCGGCTGTGTCTCCAGATCGCGTCGACCCGCCTTGATGTCGGCGCGCAGATCGGCGAGCTCCTCGGCGGACACCGGACGGAAGCGGATCTGGTCGAACTGCCGCAACAGCCAAGGTCGTTCGTCGTCGGATCCCAGACGCCAGATCGGAACCGTGCGTCCGACCAGCTGATAGCCGCCTGGCCCCTCCATCCCATAGATGCACAGGTAGATTCCGCCGATGCCCACCGCGTTCTGCGGGGTCCAGGTGCGTGCCGGGTTGTACTTGGTGGTGAGCAGGCGATGCCGCGGATCCAGCGGCACCGCGACGGGTGCGCCCAGGTAGACGTCGCCGAGCCCGATGACCAGGTAGTTCGCGGCGCCGACGATGTCGAAGACCTCGCCGCGAACGTCGAGATCGTTGACACGTCGGATGAACTCGACGTTGTCCGGGCACCAGGGTGCATCGGGCTTGACCGACGTCACATAGCGCCGCATCGCCTCATGCGCCTCGGGGTGGTCGAAGGCGATCGGCAGCGTCACCTGGCGGGATGCGATCTCCACCGATTCGGGATCGCCGACCTCGGCGGCCAAGGCTGCCAGGCGTTCGGCGACAGCATCGGTCGAGGTGGTGCTGCTGTCGACGGCCACCAGGAGCGACCGGACGCCTTCGACGATCTCGGCGACACCCCGCAAACAATCAGCGCGGAGCGCGTTCGCCAGGAGATGCACCCAGACTCGGACACTGAGGTCCAGCTCCGTCGACCCGGCCTCGAGTAGGAGGTGCCGATCACCGGAACGGCGGATCGAGAACGCCGGGCGCTGCAATCCGCCGTCGGCCTGGACCAGCGGCGCCGGTCGCTCGACCGACGCGACCGTGGGCTCGAGCGTGGTGGTGAAGCCGCGCCGCTCCCGCATCGCTTCGGCGGCGGCCTCCGGCGTGACCGGGGACAGTCGCACCGCATCTCCCGGTCGCATCTGCCCGACCTTCCAGCGATCCGCCTCGATCACCACCGCCGGCACCACGAATCCACCCAGCGACGGGCCGTCGACGCCGACGATCACCGCGGTGTCACCCGACAGCATGATCCCTCCGACCGGATAGGCCGAGTCGTGCAGGTTGGACGGGTGGATGCCGGCCTCCCCGCCGTCCTCGCGCGCCCATCCCGGCAGTGGGCCTACCAGGCGAACTCCGGTGCGGTCCGCACGATGGTCGACTGTCCAGTCAGCCGCGAAGAACTCGTCGACACCGCTGGGGGTCAGGTAGTCGGGAGCGCCGTGCGGTCCTGGAATCACGCGCAGGTCCCAGGTGTCATCGAGCGAAGGCAACGAGATCACCCGCGGTTCCAGCAGGTTCTCCAACCGGCCCAGCTCGATCTCGTCGCCATCGCGGAGCGCCCGTCCCTCGACCCCGCCGAACTCCCCGAGGATGAAGGTCGCCCGACTCCCCAGTACTCGCGGCACGTTGAGGCCGCCCTGAACCGCGACGTAGCCACGCAGACCCGGGCCGTCGAGGGGACCGACGTCGAGTGTCGATCCGCGCCGTAGCCAGACCGGTTGGCCCGGCTCGATCTCACGGCCGTCGACGGTGGCCTGCCGCGCAGCACCACCGACGCAGATCAGGCGATCCTCGTCGAGTTGCACCGTCGGTCCCTGCATGACGCACTCGAGTCCCGCCGCTGTCTCGGGGTTGCCCAAGGCCAGGTTCAGAAGGCCGAAGGTGAGGTCGTCGAATGCTCCCGAGGGCGGCACGCCGACGTCCCAGTAACCGCCGCGACCGCAGAGGTCTTGGACCGTGGTCTGTGCGCCGGCACGAACCACGGTCATGGACGTGGCCATCACCACTCACCGAGAAGCTGGATCGGTGTGGGATCCCACCCGTTGCAGGGATTGTTGAGCTGGGGGCAATTGCTGATCAGCACGAGGATGTCCCGGCTGGCCGTGAGCTCCACGTACTTCCCGGGTGCTGACAGACCATCCTCGAAGTGCAGGTTGCCGGCGCTGTCGACAGGCACGTTCATGAAGAAGTTGATGTTGTGCCCGAGATGCCGCTGTCCGATTCCCGCGGCCGCGCCGTAGAGGAGGAACGTCTGCCGGCACGCGTGTTGATGACGGGTGTGCTCTCCGTAGCGGATGACGTTGCTCTCCTGAGAGCAGGCGCCACCGATGGTGTCGTGCCGCCCGCAGGTGTCGTCGGTGATCACCGCCAATTCGTCCAGGCGTCCCGACAGCAACCGCGATCCGGTGGTGAGGTAGACCGCTCCTTGCTCGCGCACGGTGTCGAAGGCCGAATACCGATTGTCGATGTCGGCGGCGTCGTAGAGGAGCGTGTCGACGGCCTGATTGCCGAAGAGGTCGACGATCCGCAGCGTTCCGCCCGCAGGGACCGTGAGGAGGGCACCGTCGCCGGCGTCCACTGCGAGATCGAGTCGACTCTGGGTAAGGATCGTCATCGCGCCACCGCGATTCGCCGGGCCATCTCCAGTGCGCGCGCCGACTCCTCGCGCCACATCCGGCTCGGATCGGAATCACTGATCGGCGAATCGCCGATCAGGACCGATACCGGGTCGAGCGCGCCTCCGGGAGCAAAGGGGTGCGGGCCGGTAGCGAAGACGGCAAGCAGGTCCTGCTCGGCGCGCAGCACCACCTGGTCGCCTGGTTCGGTCGCCAGGCTGAGGCCGTCGAAGGAAGCGGTCGCATCGTCGCCGATGCCAACGGTGACGAACCAGTTCACCGGCGCATGCAGGTCCGCCTCGCCGAGCCCGTACTTGGCCAGTTCGAGCACGAGCATCGTGCGCGCCGAGCGGCGCCAGCCATTGCGATCAGACCCATAGGACGAGGGTGTCTGCAGATGCGCGTCATGACTGAACCCGGTGAGGCAGTCGTGCCAGGGCTTGGTCGCGGAGACCAGCGTTGCGAGTGCCGTGCCGCGATCTGACATCAACACCATCGGCGGCGTGATGCACGCCGACATCTGGGCTTTCATGGTGTCCGGGACGTTGAGCCGGTCCAGGCGATCAGCGGCGAAGAGCAGCATGGTCGCCATCGAGGACGCTCCCTCAGCGGTCAGCGTGATCCGGCTTCCCGCCGAGATCTGCGCCGACCAAGCGGCGCCACCCGGGATGGTGTGGCCGTAGCTCATCGGGGTCCCCGATCGATTGTGCGGAGCGAAGCGGAGCAGAATCGAGTGGGGTGGTTCATGCGCTTTCCTCCATCGCCAGGCCGCGGGTCGCGAGAGCGTCGAGGTGAACGTGCGCGTGAGCCGGCTTACCGATCGCGTTCAGGTACGCGCTGCGCTTGACGGCGAAAGCGATGACACCGAATCCGGCGGTGAGGCCGATGGTCAGCAACGGCAAGTAGTGCAGGTACCAACCGGTGCCGGCCGGGTCGTAGACCTCGGCTCGCGGCAGCCCGAGATTGATGGCCATCGCCAGTCCGTAGACCACGGCGACGGCGTTGATGGCTAGGCCCCAACGCCCCAACGAGAAGAGGGGTCGCCCGAGCTCGTCATCGCCCGTCGGCAGCGCCCGACCGCGCAGGCGGCCGATCAGCATCGGGATCGTCACCATCCGGTAGGCGATGTAGAGCAACATGATGCAGACGCTGCTCAGGCCCAGGAACAGACCGGCGTTGCCGAGGTTGACCAGGAGACAGATAGCGGCGCCGACGCCGGGGACGACCGTCGCGAGCACAGGCGTCTCGAACCGACCTGACACCGCGCGCAGCGCTCGCGAGAACGGGAGGACGTCGTCGCGCGCCATCGAGTAGAACATGCGCGCCGCTGCGGTCTGGATCGCCAGCGTGCACACGCAGATCGCGAAGGCGACGTCGATGAGGAGCAGCTTGCCGGGCACAGTCCCGAGGCGCGATGTCAGGACATAGGGCAGGCCCTGGCTCGCCAGGTTGCCGTCGGTCAGCGAGGGGGCCGCCATCAGCGCGGCCACGATCAGGAACGCGCCGGCGATGCCGGAGACCGCTACGGCGCGCAGGATCGTTCGCGGCGTGGTCGCACGGGGAGCGTGGGTCTCCTCGGCGAGTTCGCCGGCGCTGTCGAACCCGACGAGCACGTAGGCCGCCATCAGGGCGGAGATCAACAACGGAACGATGTAGCCCGTCTTCGAGGTGAGCCCGGTGTTGTGGAAGATCACCGACGGACCCCGCTCCGCGTGAGTGAAGAGCAGGATGACGAGCAGGGCGATGCCGATCAGCTCGCAGGTGACGCCTGCCGAGTTCACCAGGGCGGTCAGCCGAACGCTGAGGGCGTTCAGCGCGGTGGTGGCGACGAGAAGCAGACAGCCGAGCAGGACGGCATTGGTCGCGCCGCTCGTCGACGCCAGACTCGGGTCACCGCCGACCATCTGGAATCCGGACCAGACCGTGGGCAGCACCACCTGGAGTGCGATCGCGGCCGCGGCCAGGGTGATCGTCTGGGCGATGACCATCGTCCACCCGGCGAACCACCCGACCGTCGCTCCGCCCAGTCGTCGTGACCACTGGTAGATCGCGCCGGAGATCGGGTAGTGCGCGGCGAGCTCGGCGAAGCACAGCGCCACCGTGAACTGACCGATGAGCACCACGGGCCAGGTCCAGAAGAAGTCGGTGCCACCGAACCCGAAGCCGAATCCGAAGAGTTGGAAGACGGTGGTGAGGATGGAGACGAAGGAGAAACCAGCCGCGAAGGAGGCATACGAGCCGACACGGCGGGCGAGTTGTTGGGCGTATCCGAAATCGCCGAGATCGGCGGAACTGATGCGGTCGACTGAGATCGACATGGGCTGCCTTTCCGTGAATCCCGGAAAGTGCACGCACGTCCGGGGCCGTTATGGGCCTCCCGGGCTTTTATCCCGCCGTGGGACGGTGCCGACGACGTTGGCGGCACCGCCTCCCCTCTCGGACCAGACCAGCAATGCCGCGGAACCCTAGGGGCGCCCCGCATCGAGCGGGTCGATAACCACAACACCGTCCAGGTGTTTCAGATCTGCGGGGCCCGCGTAAATCCGGCGTTAACAAGCCTTCACACCGCGACTTCGCGGCGGGCTTTGGTCGCCCGCCGGCGCTCAGGGGTTGGTCAGGATCTCTGCACCGGTCTCGGTCACGAGCAGGGTGTGCTCGAACTGAGCCGACACCCGCCGATCCTTCGTCACCACGGTCCAGCCGTCCTCCCACATATCCCACTCGTGGGTACCCAGGTTGAGCATCGGCTCGATCGTGAAGGTCATCCCGGGCTCGATCACCGTGTTGTAGTGCGGGTCGTCGTAGTGGGGGACGACCAGGCCGGAGTGGAACGAGGTGCCGATGCCGTGGCCCGTGAACTCGCGCACCACGCCGTAGCCGAACCGCTTCGCGTAGGACTCGATCACCCGCCCGATGACATTGAGCTCGCGACCCGGCTTCACGGCTTTGATCGCGCGGCGCAACGCCTCCTGGGTTCGCTCGACGAGCAGCCGTACCTCCTCGGACACGTCACCGGCTAGGAACGTCGCGTTCGTGTCACCGTGCACGCCGTTGATGAACGCCGTGATGTCGATGTTCACGATGTCGCCGTCCTCGACGACGGTCGAGTCGGGGATGCCGTGACAGATCACCTCGTTGACGCTCGAGCAGAGGCTCTTCGGGAATCCCTTGTAGCCGAGCGTCGAGGGGTAGGCGCCGTGGTCGCAGAGGAACTCGTGGCCGATCCGATCGAGCTCGTCGGTGGTCACGCCGGGCGCGACGTGCGAGCCGACCAGCTCACGGGCCTGAGCCGCCAGCCTCGACGCGATCCGCATCTTCTCGATGGTCTCCGCGTCCTTCACCTCGGACCCGGTGAACGCGGCCGGCGCTGACTTGTCGACGTACTCGGGCCGCGCAATCGTCGATGGGACGGATCGACGAGGCGAGATGACTCCGGGCGCGACAGGCATGCGGGTGAGTGTAGTTAGCGAGCGCAGCGAGCTGACCGAACGGATACTGTCACGAGCATGCCGCTCGAACGCGTAAGCCCCTGGCCCTTCGTCGGCCTGAGCATCCTGGCGTGCACGTTCTTCCTCTACGGCGGATCGTTGATCTACCTGCACTGGTGGATCGTGGCAATCCTCTATGTCCTCTGGATCCCGATGACCCTGTCCGCGAGCAAGGCGTTCGCCGCCAACCCACGCGCCGTCTTCCCGATCTCCCTGGCGAGCCTCGGCACCTACCTCGTCGCCGTCGGAGTCCAGATCCTCACCCGATAGCCTGAAGCGGTGAGCCCCGAGCAGCCGTATCCCGCGCACTGGGAGGCCGATGTCCTGCTCAGCGACGGTCGCACCGCGCACCTTCGACCCATCTCTCCCGACGACGCCCCAGCCCTGATCGCCTTCTACGAAGGGGTTTCCGAGCAGTCGCGCTACTTCCGGTTCTTCTCCGCGCATCCGCGCCTCACCGAGTCCGACGTGCAGCGGTTCACCGTCGTCGACTACGACGACCGTGTCGGTCTGGTCGTCACTCTGGGTGACGCGATCATCGCGATCGCCGGCTATGACGTGACTGAGCCCAAGCTCGCCGAGGTCGCGTTCCTGGTCCAGGACCGCCACCAGGGCCGCGGCATCGGGCAGCTCCTTCTCGAACACCTCGCCCAAGCCGCACGCGAACACGGCGTCGAGCGCTTCGAGGCCCAGGTGCTGGCCGAGAACACCCGCATGCTGCAGGTCTTCCGTGAGCAGGGCTTCCGGGTCAGTGGTGAGTTCGCCGACGGCGTGGTCAAGCTGGAGTTCCGCATCGATCCCACCGATACGGCCATCGGCGTCATGGTGGCGCGCGAGCACCGCGCCGAGGCTGCGTCCATCAGCGCCTTCTTCAACGCGCAGAGCGTGGCTGTCATCGGTGCGTCGCGTCGCT
>JBQCDC010000188.1:0-3137 GCA_051961575.1 Marmoricola sp. | reverse complement strand
AGCATCATTCGCAACGGGGGCACCTGGTTCGCCGACATGGGCACCGAGAAGTCCAAGGGCTTCGGCATCTTCTCGCTGTCGGGTCACGTCACCCGCCCCGGTCAGTACGAGGCACCGCTGGGCATCACGTTGCGCGAGCTCCTGGATCTCGCCGGCGGCATCCGCGCCGGCCACGAGCTGAAGTTCTGGACGCCGGGCGGCTCCAGCACGCCGCTGCTCACCGCCGAGCACCTCGACGTGCCGCTGGACTTCGAAGGTGTGGGCGCGGCCGGCTCAATGCTCGGCACGCGCGCCCTCCAACTCTTCGATGAGACCACCTGCGTGGTGCGGGCGGTCCTGCGCTGGACCGAGTTCTACAAGCACGAGTCCTGCGGCAAGTGCACGCCGTGTCGTGAGGGGACCTGGTGGTTGGTCCAGGTTCTCTCGAAGCTGGAGAACGGGGAGGGCAGCGAGTCCGACCTCGACCTCCTACTGGACCAGTGCGACAACATCCTGGGCCGGTCGTTCTGCGCGCTCGGTGATGGCGCCACCAGCCCGATTACGTCGTCGATCAAGTACTTCCGCGACGAGTACCTCGCCCACATCGAGGGCAAGGGATGCCCGTTCGACCACTCGCGGTCAACGGTGTGGGCGTCCCCGGACGTTGAGGAGCGGCCGGAGGCCGCGTCACGAAACGAGGGGGCAACGCGATGACTTCAACTGAGGTCGAGACCCTGGTGACATTGACCATCGACGGTGTCGAGGTCAGCGTCCCGCCCGGCACCCTGGTGATCCGCGCCGCCGAACAGGCCGGCGTGATGATCCCGCGCTTCTGCGACCACCCGTTGCTCGACCCGGTCGGTGCCTGCCGTCAGTGCCTCGTCGACATTCCCGACGCGGGCAACGGTCGCGGATTCCCCAAGCCGCAGGCGTCCTGCACCATCGAGGTGGCGCCGGGGATGGTGGTCAACACCCAGGCGACGTCGCCGGTCGCCGCCAAGGCGCAGGCCGGAATCATGGAGTTCCTGCTCGTCAACCACCCGCTGGACTGCCCGGTCTGCGACAAGGGCGGCGAGTGCCCCCTGCAGAACCAGGCGATGAGCAACGGGTCTGCCGAGAGCCGCTTCGCTGAGGGCAACGGCGTCAAGCGCCTGTACCCGAAGCCGATCCCGCTGTCCCCGCAGGTCCTGCTCGACCGTGAGCGCTGCGTCCTCTGCGCTCGCTGCACGCGCTTCTCGGAGGAGATCTCCGGCGACCCGCTGATCGCTCTCGTCGAGCGCGGCGCCCTCCAGCAGGTCGGTCGCTACGAGGAGGAGCCGTACTTCAGCTACTTCTCCGGCAACGTCATCCAGATCTGTCCGGTCGGCGCCTTGACCTCGGCCGAGTACCGCTTCCGTTCGCGTCCGTTCGACCTGGTCTCCTCGCCGTCCATCAGCGAGCACGACGCCTCCGGTGCCGCGATCCGCGTCGACCACCGCCGCGGCAAGGTGATGCGCCGGCTCTCGGGCAACGACCCCGAGGTCAACGAGGAATGGATCACCGACAAGGACCGGTTCGCGTTCGCCTACGAGCGACTCGATGATCGACTGACCCATCCGCTCATCCGAGAGAACGGTGAACTCCGGACGGCCTCCTGGCCGGAGGCGTTCGCCGCCGCGGCCGCAGGCCTGGCCGCCGGGCCGTCGGCGGTTCTTCCGGGCGGTCGACTGACGCTCGAGGACGCCTACGCCTACAGCAAGTTCGCTCGCGTCGTCCTCGGTACGAACGACGTCGACTTCCGTGCCCGTCGACACTCGAGCGAGGAGGCCGACTTCCTCGCTGCGCTCGTCGCCGGCACGAGCGGCGTGACCTACGGCGATGTCGAGAGCGCGCAGTCCGTTCTGCTGGTCGCTCTCGACCCCGAGGACGAGGCCGGCACCTTGTTCCTGCGCCTGCGCAAGGCGGTGCGCAAGAACAAGCTGGCGATCACAGCCATCGCGCCCTACCTGACCCCAGGTCTGACCAAGCTCGGTGCGCAGTTGGTACCCACCGCGCCCGGCGCCGAGCCGTCAGCTCTCACGACCCAGGCGTCAGTTCTCACGGCCGAATCGGTCGTTCTCGTCGGCGAACGTGCCGTCGAGGTGCCCGGACTCCTCAGCGCGGTCGCGGCAGTGGTGAAGTCGAGCGGCGCGCGACTCGCTTGGGTCCCGCGTCGCGCCGGCGATCGCGGCGCTCTGGACGCGGGTGCGTTGCCCCACCTCCTGCCCGGTGGTCGACCCATCGAGGATGCGGCGGCCCGTGCCGACCTCTCGTCCCTCTGGGGTGAGGTCTCCGCGCGACCCGGTCGCGACCTCGGCGGCATCATCGCGGCGGCGGGCAGCGGTGTCGTCTCCGGACTCGTCGTGGGTGGACTCGACCCCGCCGATCTCCCGGACCCGGCGGCGGCGATGACGGCGCTGCGCAAGGCGTTCGTGGTCAGTCTCGAGCTGCGGTCGTCGGCGGTCACCGAGGTAGCGGACGTCGTCTTCCCGATCTCGCCGGTCTCGCAGCGCTCGGGCAGCTACGTGAACTGGGAAGGCCGGCGACGCAGCTTCCGCGCTGCACTCGACGGCATGAACGGCGCCCTGCCCGTCTCCGACGTGCGCGTGCTCGCGGGCATCGCCGAAGAGATGGACAAGCCGTTCCACCTCCGGACGCCGGCGCAGGCGTCGGACGAGCTCGCGCAGATCAGTCCGTGGACCGGACGGCGCGCAGCCGCTCCGACCGCGACCGGCGCCGCGCCGCGAGACGGATTGGTGCTGTCGTCGTGGAAGCAGCTGATCGATGACGGGCGCATGCAGGACGGCGCCGCTGAGCTTCGCGCCTGCGCCCGCCCGGCCCGCGCCGTCGTGGCCGCGAGCCTCGCCTCCGCGCTGGGTCTCAGCGAAGGCGACGTGATCACGGTCAGCGGTCCCCGAGGCGAGATGGATCTCCCCATCGAGGTCGGCGACATCGTCGACACCGTCGTATGGGCGCCGGCCACCGCTCCGGGTGCCTCTGTGCGCGCCGGTATCGGCGCATCAGGGTCACCCATCACCGTCCGCGCAGCGCTTGGAGGGCAACAGTGATTCCCCTCGTCAGTGGTCCGCTGACCGGGTTCGGCAGCGACCCGGTCTGGATCAGCATCGTGAAGTCGGTGC
>JBQCDC010000187.1:0-5730 GCA_051961575.1 Marmoricola sp. | reverse complement strand
CGCGTAGCCAGGCCGCGGCTTCCCGTGGGGAAGGTTCGGATCGGTGGTTTCGGGGGCGTAGCGGGATTGCGCACCGCGCTGGCCGATTACGACCTCGTGGTGGACGCGACTCATCCGTTCGCGCTCGGCATGAGTGCCAATGCGGAGGCGGCTTGTCTGGGTTCGGTTCCGCTCCTCCGCTTGGAGCGACCTGGGTGGGTGCCCGATCCGGATTGGGCTCTGGTGGCATCGCACGAGGAAGCGGCGGTCGCGGCCTCGGCTTTTGCCCGACCCTTCCTGACGGTCGGGCGCACGGAGTTGGCGCGATTCGTGCCCGCGCTGGGTGAGCATGCCGTGCTCGCGCGGGTGGTGGACGAGCCGACGATCGAGTTGCCGGCGTCGTGGAGTTTGTTGACCAGCCGTGGGCCGTACACGTTGGAGGGCGAGTTGGCGTTGATGCGCTCGCTTGAGATCGATGTGGTCGTCACGAAGAACTCCGGCGGGACGTATACGTGGCCGAAGATGCAGGCTGCGGCGGAGCTTGGGGTTCAGGTCGTTGTGGTGCAACGGCTGGCAGGCGTTGCGGTGGTTCCGACGGTGAACGATGCTTGCGAGGCTGCGGCCTGGGTGCTTGCCAGAAACCGTGAGCCTCGTCCCTAACATGGCGATGAATTCGCTCACCGATTCCTGGAGCAGTCTTTACGCTCAGATGAACGAGTCTTTGTCGAGTGTCCGTTTAGGAACGGTTTCGGACGGCCCCCTGCGATGCAGGGATGTAGCAGGATGCTGACCATGGACAACGATCCGGGGCTCACTCCTCCGCCACGGAGTGGGCAGCCCGTGTCGTCGTCACCGACGCCCTACCCGCCTGCGCCCCGACCAGACTGGCTGCCTCCGGCGGACGTGACACCAGCCCAGGCGATCAGGGACTTCTGGGCTAAGTCGTTCACCTACAAGGGCCGTGCGACGGCGGCTGAGTACAACTACCCTCTGCTTGCCTTCGTCGTGGTCATCTTCGTGCCAGGCCTAGCCTGGAAGGCGGGGGCTCCCAAGACCGCCGCTGAGGTGGTCGGACTGATCGTCTACGTCGCCTTCACGGTCCCGTGGCTCGCGCTGATTTCCCGCCGCTTCCACGACGCCAATCGACGCGGCTGGTTTGGGCTCTTCATGTTCTTGCCATTCTTCGGTTTCAGCGCTACCGAGGGGTACCTGATGCTCGCAAGGTCCGACGCTCGCGGTGAGCGGTTCGACTGACGATTCGGACTCTCAACAATCCGGCGATCAACGTAGCGGTTGTGGACGCGGCACCATAGGGACGTGATCACCCAGGCGAACTTCGTCTCTGAACTTGGGCTTGGGCGGGGTCGGGCTACTCGACCATGATCACAGGCATGAGTCAGGGCGAAATCTGGAAACTGCTCCGCCGCGGCCGAGTGATCGCACGCCTTGAGGTAGTCGAGGCGGCCTTTCCGTGGCTTCACGCCACCGTGGTACGGGAGAGCGGATTCGACGAGGTGGCCCCCTTGTTTGCTGAGGAACTCCGCCAACACGAGAACCTCGCGGAGGTCGAGACGCCGGAGTGGACGGCGGCCTGCGAAGCGATCCGCCGCGAGACCGCACTCGTGCGACCTGATGGCCAGAACGTCGCTGAGTATCTGCTCCACATCGATGGCGCGTCGGCTTGGTGGCGTTGGAGCGACGATCCGTTCCAGGGTCGCTAGACCACGGTGGGAGCGCGAGGTGCTGACCCGGCAACCCGGACGTCCAAGAATCCGACTGTCCAGCTAACGGTTTAGGACGAGACGTTCACGTCTCTGGTTTCCATCCTCGTACGCGACCACTCCGGATCCACCGTCGATGAATCGATCACCGTGTGGCCGCTGTGCTGGACCAGGCGACTGACAATGACATCACGCCGCCCCCGCATCCACTCGGGAACACAGGCGTCCCATTTGTCGGGCTCGGGAACGTTGAGAGCAGGTGGACTCGCGCCCCATCCCGCGTCGAACCAGTAGCCGTGCGAACCTTCCCAGTAGTGCACGACTTCCTTCCATTCGAACTCGATAGAGAAGCCATCTCCCTGGAATCCGTTCATAGGGCATCGTGGCACGTTGATCCGGCTCCTGGCAGCGACTCAGAGATCTGATTCGCACGTTCAACCATGCGGCCATCTGGCCAACAGTTTCGGACGCACCATCAGGCGGTTCGTGAGCGACTGCTCATGTCGATGAGCGCGAGCTCGCTCGTTACTCCCAGACTTCACTGACCGTTGAGTTGGGCCGTGAGACTGACAGCCTGCGAACGAGTGAACGGACTGATGGATTGAGTTCGATCCGCTCCGATGCCGCTCTCATCGACGGCATCACCGACAGGCCGCCCCCGATACATCGCTACGAGCAATCCGGTCCCACCCGTCTTCGCGCAAGAGGCTGCGTTGCTACAGGACCCCAGCACTCGGTGAAACGCCCGTTCACCCGCAGGCGTGAAGGTGAGGTCTATAGCCCACGTATAGGCAGGCCCCAGCTGATCTGGGTTGCCCGTGTTGACGGCGTTGGCGTTCACAACGTCGCCTTCGGGCATGACGCTCGGCCCGACCTCCGCACAGAATCTTGGCGAGCTGGGCACTTCGACCCACCCAGTCGATAAGCGACTCACCGGGCTACGGAGGCCCTTCGGACAAATGCCGGGTCCGCCTCGGAGAACCTCGCGGATTTCGAGTGAGGCCCTGGTCGAGGCTCGGCTGCCACTGGTTGCGCAGCCCGCGAGGACTCCGGCCACGATGACGGCGAGCGTCACAGCCGCGAGTCGACCAACCTTGGAATCGGCTTGGCCGAGAGTCCGGGCGATACTCACCTGGAGATCATGGCGCATCGCCAATCGGCGCGACAGTGCGCTCACATGCCGCGCATCGGGCAGAGCGTGAGGACCCGCTCATGCCGCTGATCGGCTGGTTGCGCAACGACTCCATTGCGGCCGCGGCCCCAAGTTGAAGGTCGCGTCATGAGCGGAGTGTGGAGTGACGCGCGCTGGCTAGTCGTCCGTGGCCCCTAGTAAACGGTCGCGAGCAATCCATCGCAGGCAACGCCAACGGCTGAGGCGCCCACTTCCGCCGCCTGCCACCGGCCTAGGGACCGCTACCCCCAGCGACGAGTCGATATCCATCAGCTTGCTTCTTGGCTTCCAGGAACCACGTGTTCCAACCGGTTGAACCCATGCCTCCTGCAGCGGGCCCCATGGCGGTCACGTGGAATTGGATTGCGTATTCATATACACCCGCGCTCGGGTGGGTCGGCGGTAGTTTCGGATCTGCTCGCCACTGATCAAATCTGATTGGGCCGACACTTCGGCCGACGCAAAGATCGCCGTCGCCTCCGAAGGTTGCGGGGACTGTGAATCTCTCGGCCGTCCAGCAATCTCCGGCCTGCACCGCATTGAGGTAGGCGGTGACACTTTGCGCCGCCGGCGATGGCGCCAGAGCATGGCTAGCCCTGGGTGTCGGGGTAGCGGTGTGGCCACAGCCCTCCAGGAGCACGAGAGGCACAGCGACGATTCCTGTTAGCGCCCGCCGCTTTCTCATGGCCGAAATCTACGCCCGCCGCACGCCGATCGGGTGGGACGTGAGGGCAACTGGCTGTCAGGCCCCGTTTCAGACCGAATAGCCTCTGGCTATGGCCGACATGCATCCGGGACAGGACAACCGACCGCCGCAGCAGGAGGGCATCAGCAATCGCGCGGTCATCATCTTCGTCTTGATCGTCGCGATCATCCTGTTCGCGGTGTTCTTCACCTGGTACCAGAACACCAAGTAGCACCCACTACTCACTGAGTGCCGCGAACCGCTCCTCAACCTTCGCGATCTTCCAATAGGCGATCGCGATCGCCCACACGGCAACGAACAGCCCGACGATCACGAATCCGATACTGCCGAGCTGTACCGAGCTCAGAGCGTTGGTCACCGGGTCCGTCCACCCGAGGTCGTCGTGCAGCACGCCCGAGAGTTCGATCGTGCCGATGATGAGCGCGATCGCAACGGACAGCCCGGTCACGCAGAGGTTGTAGTACACCTTTCGCGCTGGATTCAGGAAGGCCCAGTCGTAGGCCACGCTCATGAACAGGCCGTCGATGCAGTCGAGCAGGCTCATGCCGGCGGCGAACAGCAGCGGAAGCACCAGCACGACGTACCAGGGCACGCCGGCCGCGACGCCGGTTCCCGCGAGGACCAGCAACGCGATCTCGGTGGCGGTGTCGAAGCCAAGGCCGAAGAGCAATCCCACGACGAACATCTGCCACGGACGCACGATCGCCTTCGATGCGCGGTTGACGATCCGGCCGACGAAGCCGCGGTTGTGCAGGTGCGACTCGAGTGCGTGCTCGTCGTACTCGCCGTTGCGCAGTGCTCGGAACAACCGCCAGATGCCGCTCAATGCCGCGAGGTTGAGCAACGCGATCAGGTACAGGAAGCCACCTGCGGCCAGCGTGCTGATGAGGCCGAGCGTGCGATGCGTGGCCGACCCGTCGCTGATCAATGAACCCGCTGCGCGGACACCGGTCGCGACCAGCATCGCGAGGATGAAGACCGTCGCAGAGTGACCCATCGCGAACCAGAAGCCCACGCTCTTCGGTCGCACGCCGTCCGCGCGCAGCTTGCGGGTGGTGTTGTCGATCGCCGCGATGTGGTCCGCGTCGAAGGCGTGCCGCATGCCGTAGGTGTAAGCGGTCATGCCCAGACCGACGCCGAAGACCGTGCCGCCGACCGTGTAGTGGTGGGTGCCCACGACCATGAACAACAGTCCGAAGGCGACGAGGTGAAGAGCGAGGACACCGGCCATCAGGACGGCTGCTTGGAGCCAGTCGCGGCGGGTCCAGGTGGTGCGGGGAGAGTTGGTGAATGTCGCCACGACGGCGGACCTCCTCGGGATTACGCGTCCCGTTAGATGGGCCATCGGAGCCGAGGGTCTGACTTCCCAGCAAGCTGGGTCACAGTGGCGCGACCGTGCCGGACTTACACCGGCTTCCGTCGATTCCAATGAATGGTGCTCGGAGGCTACCAGCCCCGATCGCCGACCCGTCACTTCTCACGCGCGAGCCGTCACTTGGAGCGCATCTTCAGCGCTGCGATGGCGGTCGTGAGGGCAGCAAGGAAGCCGACGCGTCGTGCCAACTCGTTCGCCCTCGCGACGTCACTGACTTCCGGCGCCCGGCCGTCGCCCAGCACCACGCGGTGCTCGACCCGGTCGCCATAGCGGTTGGTGCCGCCGAGACGAATGCCCAAGGCGCCGGCGAACGACGACTCGACCACGCCGGCATTCGGGCTCGGATGTCCCGACGCGTCCCGCCGCCATGCTGCGAGCGCCCGGAGCGCGGTTCTGGGCGAGGCAACCGCGACCAGCAGCCCTCCAAGGCGAGCCGCGGGCCAATTGACCAGGTCGTCGAAGCGTGCCGACGCCCACCCGAAGTTCTCGTAGCGGTCGTTGCGATAGCCGACCATGGCGTCGAGCGTGTTGGCAGCGCGGTAGCCGATCAGTCCGGGGACGCCCGCGACCGCGCCCCAGAAGAGCGGCGCGACAACGGCGTCCGAGGTGTTCTCGGCGACCGACTCGACGACGGCGCGCGCCACTTGCGCCTCGTTCAGACTGCTGGTGTCGCGACTGACCAGGTGGGTGAGGCGCAAGCGCGCCCCCGGCAGATCGCCCTTGTGTAGAAGGGCTCCTCCGGCCGTGGCCTCGTTCTCGAGCGAGCGGCCGCGGAGGA
>JBQCDC010000186.1:0-8798 GCA_051961575.1 Marmoricola sp. | reverse complement strand
GACTCGGCTCAGTTTGCGGTCGGGGCGGTTAATAGTGGCTTGCACCGGATACGAGCGAGCACCGGGCGACCCGACGAGGCGCTGAGGAGGCACGGGCGGACGTGGCGGTTCGTGCGACGCTGACGCCAGCCACTTCGTTCCATCCCACCACCACCATGCACCAGTCTCAGGGTGCTGATACCAGCCAGCCTGCGCTTGGGTCATGTCAACCACACTAGGACACTAGATGGCAGGCGTCAGTAGCGTGCCTTCCCCTGGTGTGGTTGTCGCGACGAGCGGATCCGGCGCATGCCGTGAGCGGGTGCCGACCCTGGGATCAGGCGACCAAGCCCGAGATGAATTGGCCGGCATCAACGTCAAGAGCCTTGTCGATCCGCAGAATGTTGTGGAGCGAGTTGTTGCCCTGCCCGCGCCCGACCTGCCCGATGTAGCTCAGCGCAATTCACGAACGTCGGCTAACGCTTTGCGGCTGAGCCAAGGTGAACGGACCAGCGCCGGTCCGGCCGCCAACAAGATCGAACCCACGAAGGCCTACTGGCGCAACCAACAGAAAAGCCCGGGCCAATGGCCCGGGCTCCAACTGTCACTCATGTCGCGACTCAGGTGTCACCTATGTCGCGACTCATCACACATGGTGGAGCTGAGGGGATTCGAACCCCTGGCCTCCTCGATGCGAACGAGGCGCGCTACCAACTGCGCCACAGCCCCATGCGCCTCAAAGGATCAGGCGCGTGGAGAAAGGTACCACCAGGGCGGGGGTCGCTTCGAAGCGACGTGGTCTCGATGAGGGGTCTCGATACACCCGGGCTTCGCCCGGCCACTCGACCGACGAAATGTCAGGCGCCGGCTACGCGGCGCGGAGCCTCGAGGTCGGTGGGCGTCTCGTCGGCTGCTGCGGCCTCGGTGGCGCGCACGAGCTCGGAGTCGGCCGCGTCGTGGCCCGAGGAAACCATCCCGCGGTTGAGCTCGATGCTCATCACCGTGCGACGGGCCGCCGGCTTGTCCAGGTAGGTGGGCAAGGTGACCGGCACGGGGTCCCAGAGTCGATCGGCTGCGGCCGCTGCGTGCGTGTCGGCGGCGTTGTCGGCCTCGATGCTGGCGATGAGGGCGACCTCGACATCGGTCTCGTGCGTGATGATCGGCGCGGGGGCCTCAGATCTCGATACGTCCTCGCTCTGCGCGGACACTCGATCGACGAAAGGCGCGGCTGCAGCCTTGCGGGCCCTGTTCATGCGACGCACCGAGCGGCGCGCCGTGATCATGAAGAGCAGCACGAAGGCGGCGGGAATCGCCGGGGTCCAGATCGGTCCAATGTGCGCGACGGCTAGACCATTGACGATCGCCGTCAGCGTCAGAAGAACCAGCAGCACGCGACGACGGCGCTTGGCCGCCTTCTTCGCAGCGGCGCGGGTGGGGAGCTTGATGGGTCTCGATACACGCTCGCTGCGCGAGCGCACTCGACCGTCGGGGGAAGCGAGCGCGTCGGCGATCTCGTCCATGGAGATTTCCACGGTGGGATCGTCGACGCCGAGAAGGTTCTGTTTTGCGACGTTCCGGGTGGCTGCGAAAACACGCAACCGCGCGGAAAAGTCCTGGAGCGAACGCGTTGTCGCCAATTCCTCGTGGTCGCGCATGAACTTCGGGATCAGGTAGATGGCCCAACCCACGAAGAGCGCAACGAAGATCAACCCAGACAAGTCCACATCGCTGAGCGTAAAAGCGCGAAGGGTCAGCGAGACGCAGATCGCTCGGTGTGTCGCAAGATCACTTCTGTGACTGTTGTGAATCTAGACGCCTCAAGAGACCGCCCGGAACCTCTTCCTTGGTCACCCCGAACAGCAAATGATCGCGCCATTCCCCGTCGATATGCAGATATCGCGGAGCCAATCCGATGAACTCGATGCCCAATTTGTCGACGACGCGAAGCGACGCCACATTCTCGGGACGAATGGCGACCTCAATGCGATGAAGGCCGACCACGTTGAAGCAATAGTCGATCGCCAGGGCGACACCGCGCGTCGTGATTCCTCGACCCGCCACGCGCTCGTCGATCCAGTAGCCGATGGACGCGAACTGCGCCGATCCGCGCACGATGTTGTTGACGCTGATCTGCCCGACGAACGCGCCCTCGACCTCGATGGCGAAAGGCAGCTGGGTTCCGGCGCGCGCCGCCTTGCGCAGCGATCGGATCATCGAGCCGAAGGTGCGCGGGCGAGCATCGGCGCCGGGAGGCGCGGTCGCGTCCCACCGCTTGAGCCAATCCGCGTTGCGCTGCCGAACCTCGCGCCAGGCGTCACCGTCGCTCATGGCCAACGGGCGCAGCTTCACGCCTTCCGACTCCAACGTCACCGGCCACGCCGTGTTCATCGGAGAGCACCCACCATCAGTAGTCCCGATCGATCAGGATGATCGGAACCGGGTCCCCCGCCTTGGCCGACGCGACGTCCTCGCGAAGGACGATCAGGGCGTTCGCCCCGGACAGACCGCCAAGCATCTGGTCTCCGGAGCCGTCGATGGGACTGACCCGAGCGCCCTGCCCATCCGAGACGAACTCGGCGCACACGTAGTGCTTCTTGCCTGCGCGCGAGCGGACGTCCTCGGTCAGCTGGGCGCGGAACATCGGGCGCGTCTCGGGCGTCCGGCCGCTGAGGCGACGCAGCGCCGGCGCGACGAAGACGGTGAACGAGATGTAGGCGGCGACGGGATCGGAGGGGAGCGCGAAGATCGGCGTGCGCTCCGGCCCCATGAACCCCCAGCCCAGCGACGGTCCGGGGTGCATGGCGAGGTCGGCGAACCGGACCCCCGGCTCGCGCGCGAGCACAGCGCGAACCACATCCACCTTGCCGCTGGTCGTGACCACCAGGTCAGCGCGGACGAGCTGGTCGTCGAGGACCTCTGCGAAGACAGCGGGGTCGTTGCTCGGCACCTGCACCCGGTAGGCGATCGCACCAGCCGCACGCACGGTGGCCGCGAGCAGGTACGAGTTCGCGTCATGGATCTCGCCGGCGCCGGCGTTGCGGCCGGGCTCGACCAGCTCGGCGCCTGTCGAGATCACCACCACCCGCGGACGCGGCGCCACGGAGACCTGCTCGATGCCGAGCCCGGCCAGGAGGCCGATGTCCCGAGGCCCCACGACGTTGCCGTGCTCGAGCAGTACGTCACCCTTCGCGATGTCGTCACCGGCCCGCCGCACGTGCAGACCGCTGTAGGCGGCCGCGCTGATACGGACCTGGGCGTCGCCCCGATCGCTGTCCGCGTAGGCGATCACGGCATCGGTACCGGCGGGCATCGCAGCGCCCGCGGCGACGGGGACGCAGGTCCCTGACCCCACCGCGCCAGCTCCGACCAGACCCAAGGTGACGGGCGTCGTCGCGGACGCACCCTGGGTGTCGATCGCCCGGACGGCGTAGCCGTCGAAGGCAGCACAGTCGACCGACGGAATCGCGCCGGTCGACAGAACCTCGCGGTCAGCAGTCAGCCCGAGCGACTCCAGCAACAGGTGCGGGTAGGCGGCCGACGGCTGGACCCGATCGAGGATGTCGGCGAGGCACTCGTCGACACTGACGGATGAGGACATGCGCTGAACTTACTCACCGAGGGCTGCGTTAGACGAGACATGCCCGCCGCCCGCGTCGAGTGTCACCACTCCATTCACCCGCACGTCCGCGCCGAAGGTCCAATCACCCTCGACGATCAGCGACTCCGCATCGCGTAGCGAGGGGACACCCTCGGGGAAGCGGCGATCGAAATCGCAGATCCGGCGATATACCTCGGAGAGCTCCACGTACGGCACGGTCTTGGCCTGCTGCACCAAGGTGTAGTCGTCCACAAGGTCGTAGAAGTCCGAGCGGAGCACCAGCAGATCGCTCGTCGTCTTGACCGGGATGAAGCGGTCGCGACCGACCTCGATCGTCAAGGCTCCCTCGAAGATCTCGATCGCGGCACCCATAGCGGTCTCGATCTGGATCACCTTGGGGCTGGCGGGATCGGCGCTGTCGACGGGCTTCTCGTTGCGGATCAGGGGCAGACCGAGGACACCGTGGCGACGGTCCAGCTCCTCCTCCATCGCGGCGAGGTCGAACCAGAGGTTGTTGGTCGAGCAGTAGCGGTGCCGCGACAGATCGGCCAGGGCGGCCTTGTCCTCGGGCAGGGTCTGGGCGGTCTCGCGCAGGACGATGCGTCCGTCGCTGCGCCGCCGGGCGAAGTGGCCGCCCTTCTTGTCCGACGCCGTCCGCCGGACCGCCTCGATGGCGAACGGAGCACCGCTGGCCGCGAACCAGCCCGCGATGCGCGCGTCGGGCGTCGCCCCCAGGTTGTCGGAGTTCGACACGAAGATCCGCTCGAAGCCGAGCTCGCGCAGCTTGCGCAGCAGCCCGGTCCCCCTGAGTGCGGTGTAGAGGTCCCCATGGCCGGGCGGACACCACTCCAGGGACGGGTTCGAGTCCCAGGTCACCGGGGTCAGCGAGTCGGCGAGCAGTCGGGGTTCACGGTTCTGCAGGAAGTCGATGGGGAGGCCTTCGACGGCGAAGCCCTCGTCGAGGTACTGCTCCAACGCGGAGTGGGTGTCCTGCGCGGTCGCGAAGCTGTTCATAAGGATCAGCGGAAGCCGCGCGTCGTGCACGCGGCGCAGGTGCAGCACCTGGTGAACCATGATGTCGAGGAAGCTGTGGTCCTCGCGGACGTTCAGGAGCGACTTGGCCTGCTCCATCCCCATGGAGGTCCCCAGCCCACCGTTGAGCTTGACGACGGCCGTCTTCTGGATGGCGTCCCGGGCGATGTCCTCGGGAACGTCGACACCGGCAAGGCTTTCCATGTCGACAGGTTCGATCGACTCCTCCGGAATCATTCCGGTCGCGCCACCCTCGAGCTGGTGGTAGTAGTACTCGAAGACGTCGATGGCGACGGGGTCGACGCCGGCGGCGGCCATTTTCGCGCGCGCAGCGGCAAGCCCTGACGGAGTCATGGCGATGATCGTAAGGGGTTGGAGCCCGAACACGGGGTTCTAGAGTGACCACGTCATGGACACGCCCCCCGGATTCGACAACGCCACCCACCTCGCGAAGCTGGCGCTGCGCGATCAGTTGCTGACGGCTCGCGGCCGTCAGCCTCTGGCTGAGATCGCCGACCGGGCGCGCCGGATCGCTGAGCACGTGATGACGCTGGAGGACACGCGACGGGCCGCCACCGTGGCCGCCTACGTCTCCGTAGGGCGGGAGCCCGGCACGGGACCGCTCCTCGCGGCGCTCCACGAGGCGGGCAAGCGGGTGATCCTGCCGGTCCTGATGCCTGACAACGACCTCGACTGGGCCACCTACACGGGTGACGCAGATCTCGCCACCGCATCGCGAGGGCTGCTCGAGCCGACCTCGCCCCTGCTGGGTGTCGACGCCATCGCCACGGCTGATCTGGTACTGGTTCCGGCCCTGGCTGTGACGCGCTCCGGCATGCGGCTGGGGCGCGGAGGCGGCAGCTACGACCGTGCTCTCGGCCGCGCGACCGGAACCACGCTTGCGATCGTGAACAGCGAGGAGGTGCTCGACGCCGTGCCGGTCGAGCCCCACGACCAGCGCATCGACCTGATCGGGACTCCGGACGGTGTGCTGGACTCGCGGCTTTGACCTGCGGTAACACCGCCTAGAATTGCGCCTCGTGCCCACCTATCAGTACACCTGCAACGACTGTGGCCACTTCCTCGAAGCGGTCCAGAGCTTCAGCGACGACTCACTGACCGTGTGCCCCGAGTGCGGTGGCACGTTGCGCAAGGTCTACAACGCGGTTGGCGTGGTCTTCAAGGGATCGGGCTTCTACCGCACCGACAGCCGAGGATCGACAAGCGCATCCGAGACGAGCACCAACTCGTCCACGTCCAGCAGCTCGTCGGACTCCGGAAGCTCGTCCACCTCGTCCACAAGTCCTGCAGCGACGGCATCCTGACGCCGGCTGTGGACAAGTCCGGCGCGCGCATCACGCGCTGACACGCTGGGGTGAATGGACACCCCCTCACTGCTCGCCGCGCCGCGACGCTATCGACGGCTCTGGCGTCGGCTGCTGTGGCACCGCCGCAAGGTCGCGGCACTCCTCGCTGCTGTCGCGGTGTTCGCGATCCTCAATGTTCTGAAGCCGCCACCGGTTCCGAGCGTCACCGTGTTGACCGCACGCCATGACCTGACCGCGGGCACGAGGCTCCGGGCGGCGGACGTCGTTGCGGTGCGCTATCCCGCGACGCTCGCGCCGGCGCGGGCACTGCGCACACCCGCCGCAGTCGTCGGCCGGATCGTGACCTCGGCGCTCGCCAGCGGAACGCCCATGACGTCGTTCAGCCTGGGCGGGGTCGCGTGGTCAGGCCTCGCACCCGGGCACCAAGCGGTGCCGGCACGACTGCAGGACAGCACGGTCGCCGAGCTGCTCAGCCCCGGGCAGCACGTGCGCCTGGCGGCGGTGGATCCGCGCTCCCCCACCGAGGCGCAGACGCTGGTCGAGGATGCCATCGTCCTCGCGACCCCGACGCCCGAGCGCGGCTCGACGAGCACCACCACCGGGCGCCTCGTGGTCTTCGATGTGCCCGCCAGCAGGGCGAACCTCGTTACTTCCAGTGCGGTGTCGCGCTACCTGACCGTCACCTGGGGCTACTAGCCTTTGCCGGGAAGTACCTAATACACGGGGTCGCACTCAAGGAGATCTACATGTCCGGCTTCAAGAATTTCCTGCTTCGAGGGAACCTCATCGAACTGGCCGTCGCGTTCGTCATCGGCGGTGCGTTCGCCACCGTGGTGAAGTCCTTCGTGACCGTGATCATGGACCTGATCGGCAAGGCGGGCGGTAGCAAGACGAGCTTCAGCGCATGGCACCCCGGCGGCGTCCACCTCGGCGACTTCATCACCTCGGTGATCGCGTTCGTCATTCTCGCGGCGGTCGTCTACTTCGGCGTCGTGCTGCCCTACGAGAAGGCCAAGCAGCGCTTCTTCCCCGACCCCGAGCCGGGCGACGACGAGCTCGCCGTCCTCAAGCAGATCCGCGACTCGCTCGCCACTCGCTGAGCCTGCTCATCGCGAAAGCCCCGGGAATCTCCCGGGGCTTTCGTCTTTGATCAGCCGTGGTGCGGAGGTACCTGTGCCTTCAGCCAAGCGTCCTTCGAACGGTCGTTGTCCTCGCGGGGATCCGGTTGGTCGTCGCGGGTCTGCGTCGGCTCGTCGTCGCCGACGCTCTTGGCGAGCCTGCGGCGACGCTCCTCGCTTGACTCGGGCGCAGCATTAGGACGGTCGTTCACCCCTCCATTGTGGGCTACGAGACGTTCTCAGCCTCGCCGAGCGTCTTGCGCAAGCGCGCCAGCCCGCGGTGCCGGTTCACTCGCACCGCCGACGCGGAGAGGCCCAGCGCCTGACCGGTCGCCTCGATCCCCATCCCGACCACGTCCATGCAGGCGATGACGTCACGCTGCTTGGGTGGGAGCTCAGCCAGCACGTCGCGGATCCACGACATGCGCTCGAGCTCGGCGCCTGCCTCCTCCGCCAGGCCGGCTGCGCTCTCCGCAAGCTCGATGCCGCTCCCGGTCGCGATCGGCGCCGCTGCGTGGCCGGACTTGCGTCGCGCGTGCGCTCCTTGATTGCGGGCGATCGCGTAGAGCCAGCCGCCAAACGCATCGGTGTCGCCGCTGAAGGTCGCGATCCGGTCGGCCGCGGTCAGCCACGCGTGGGCGACGAGGTCCTCGTTCGCGACCGCGTTGTCTCCGGTGGGAACCAGCCGCATGAGAGCCGAGAGCCGGCTCGCGTGCAGGCGGTAGAGCTGCCGCCAAGCCTCGGCGTCGCCCTCCTTGGCGAGGGCGATCACATCGTCATCGCGCACGGTGACTCAGCTCGAAAGGTCAGTGCTGCGAATTCGCCTGCTGGTGCATGTGCGCGCGGCCATGCGACTGGCCTTGCATGTTCTGAGAATCCTGGACGCCGACCGGGGATTGCGGCGCGGAGATCCGCGCCAGCTGGACGTCGCCTTGGCTGTTCTCACTGCCGCCACCGTTGCTGTTCCCATCCTGGTGCTTCTTGGTGTGGGCGTGCCGAGTTCTGTGCGCCCGCTTCCCAGCATGGCGTACAGAACTGAGAACTGGTGGGGAAACTGCCGGAGAAGTCTGATTTGCAGAGATGCGCACGCGCTTGTGGTGCGTAACTGGGTGGCTCGGGGTTGCCACGATGGTCGCCTCGACGGTCGGCACGTGGTGGGCATGCTCGGCGTCGGCGGTGGCGCCGGAGACGATGAGAACGCCAGCGACGGTGGCCGCGCCGGTCTTGACGCTGAAGCGCTGCCACCAGGGCTTGACGACGGGGGCTGTGGAGGCTGCGGCCAGGGCGGTCAACTGAGCGAGCAGGACCGGATCGGGTTCGCGCGCAGGGCAGTCCACGGCAAGTGTCTTGTCGCGCATGCTGGCCTCCTCTACGAGTGCTCCCAAAGTCTCGCAGATGTCGGAGGTAATAGCGTGGCTCCTTGGGGCACGGGGGGAAACCTCAAGGAGCCACGCATCTCCGCCAGCGCTAACCGACGAAGCTTGCGGGGACAGGCGATCTCGCGCCCGTCCACCCTTACAAGCCACGACCGGCAGGGTTTGTTACACCTCGGAAGAAAAAATTCGAACAGTTTCGTCCCGGGCGGCGGCCCGGGATCTGCGGTTTCACCACGCATGTGGTGATCTTGCGGCTTCCCGATCGAAATTTCACTCCGGATGCCGCGATTTCGATCAGGTGGCGGCACGGTTCGCTTCGTCAGCGCTCGAGCGTGTGCGGCCATGGGTGGGTGCCCACAACGGGCCG
>JBQCDC010000185.1:0-10795 GCA_051961575.1 Marmoricola sp. | reverse complement strand
GCCACGAGCAGGTCGCGGATCTCGTCAGCGGTTCCGCTGACGGGTCGCAGGCTGCTCATTGGACCAACTTAGTGGGGTAACCGACAGCGCTGTGCAGGGCCACGTCCCACAGTCGGACCGCGCTCGTTGGCAGAATCGACGCCATGGCTACCACCGCCGAATGGATCGAAGGCGCACGTCCGCGCACGCTGCCCGCCGCAGTCGCGCCCGTGCTGGCCGGCACCGCGGTCGCGGCCTACAGCCACCAAGAGGTCTGGTGGAAGGCCATCTGCGCCCTCCTGGTCAGCCTGCTACTGCAGGTCGGCGTCAACTACGCCAACGACTACTCCGACGGCATCCGCGGCACCGACGACGAGCGCGTCGGCCCACTCCGCCTCGTGGGCTCCGGCGTAGCGACTCCCAAGGCGGTCAAGCGCGCGGCGTTCACGGCGTTCGGCATCGCGGCGATCGTCGGTCTCGTGCTGGCCATCTCGACCGCCTGGTGGCTCGTGCTGCTCGGAGCTGTGTCGATCCTGGCCGCCTGGTACTACACCGGCGGGTCGAAGCCGTACGGCTACCTTGGGCTCGGCGAGGTCATGGTGTTCGTCTTCTTCGGCCTGGTCGCCGTGCTCGGCACGACTTACGTCCAGGTCCACAAGCAGCACGCGCCCTTCGCTTGGGCGCCGGCTTGGGCGGCGGCGGTCGGGGTCGGCGCGATCGCCTGCGCGATCCTGGTCGCGAACAACCTGCGGGACATCCCGACCGACAGCGAGGTCGGCAAGAACACGCTGGCGGTCCGGCTCGGCGACGCCTGGACCCGGCGCTTCTACGCCTTCCTGATCCTGGTCGCCGTGGTCGCGCTGATCATCGTCGCCGACAAGACGACCTGGGCGGCGCTGGTCGGCCTCCTGGCCCTAGTGCCGCTGGGTCGCGCCACTAAAAACGTCCTTCGCGGCGACAGCGGGCGCAAGCTGATCCTCGTGCTCCAGCAGACCGGAGCCGGCGAGCTGATCTACGCGGCCGCGGTCTTCATCGCGCTGCTGATCGCCCGCCCTTAGCGAAGGCCGCCAGCGCTGCCTCGTAGGGCGCGGGGTCGATGTCGTTGGCGGCCAGCCAGGCGTCGTCGTAGTAGGTATGCGCGTACCGCTCGCCGCCGTCGCACAGCAGCGGGACCACCGATCCGCGCTCGCCGCGCTCCCGCATCTGCCGCACCAGGCCCAGAGCCGCCCACATCGCCGTGCCGGTCGAACCGCCGACGCTGCGACCGAGCACTGCCGAGGTCCATCGCGCGGCAGCGACGGAGGCGCCGTCGGGTACGCAGACCATCGCGTCCACGACGTGCGGCATGAACGACGCCTCGACCCGAGGCCGCCCGATGCCCTCGATTCGCGATGGCTCGCCGCACACCGACGCCTCGTCGTCGTTGGTCCAGCTCGGATAGAACGCCGAGTTCTCCGGGTCGGCCACGCACAGCCGGGTGGTGTGCTGGCGGTAGCGGATGAAGCGTCCGATGGTGGCCGAGGTGCCGCCGGTTCCCGCGCCCACCACGATCCACGCCGGGATCGGGTGTCGCTCGAGGGCCATCTGCTCGTAGATCGACTCGGCGATGTTGTTGTTCCCCCGCCAGTCGGTCGCTCGCTCGGCGTAGGTGAACTGGTCGAGGTAGTGGCCTCCGCATTCGGCCGCGAGTCGTCTCGCCTCGTCGTAGATGGCGGATGGCTCGTCGACCAGGTGGCAGCGGCCGCCGTGGAACTCGATGAGCGCGATCTTCTCCTGCGAGGTCGTGCGCGGCATCACGGCCACGAACGGCAGACCGAGCAGCTGCGCGAAGTAGGCCTCGGACACGGCCGTCGAGCCCGACGAGGCCTCGATCATCGTGGTGCCCTGGTGGATCCAGCCGCTGCACAAGCCGTAGAGGAACAGCGAGCGCGCCAGGCGGTGCTTGAGCGAGCCGGTCGGGTGCACCGACTCGTCCTTCAGGTAGAGGTCGATGCCCCACTCGCGCGGCAGCGGGAAGACGTGCAGGTGGGTGTCGGCGGACCGGTTCGCGTCCGCCTCGACGATCGCGATCGCGTTGCGCACCCAGGCGCGCTTCTCCGCGTCTCCGCGGTGGACGAAGTGAGGCTGGGCTCCAGGCACGTCCGCCAACTTAGTCGTCGTCGTCCTCGCGAGACTTGAACTCCTCGAAGCGCGCGGTGGCGCGCTCGGCGCGGGCCTGGACGTGCTCGGCCAGCCGCTGCCGCGGAATCCTCAAGAACCGGACGGACAGCACGGAGGACACCACCGCCGAGATCAACAGCACCACGAACAGGTCCTGCCCGCGCAGCGCGTCATCGCCCTTCACCGCGAACCAGATTCCGGTGAAGAGGGCGTAGCAGCCGAGGAGCATCCCCAACCGCAGCAGCGTGTAGGTCCAGAAAGCCTTCATATCTCCCGTTTCCTCAGGCGTACGAGTGCATGCTGCCGGAACCGAAGAAGAAGTTGATTCCGATGAAGTTGAACCACAGGGTCGCGAGCCCGATCAGCGCCAGGATCGCCGCCGAACGCCCGCGCCATCCGGCCGTGACCCGCGCGTGCAGGTAGGCCGCGTACACCACCCACGTGATGAAGGCCCAGACCTCCTTGGGGTCCCAGTTCCAATACCGACCCCAAGCGTGGTCAGCCCAGATGGGACCAGCGATCAACGCGGCGAAAGTCCAGATCGGGAAGGCGAACGCCTGCGTCCGATAGGCCACCCGATCGAGCCCTTCCAAACTGGGCAGCCGCGACAGATACCCACCTGGCCGAGTGTTGGGCCAGCGATCCTTCACCAGGTACATGGCCGAAGCCATGCCACCCAGGGTGAACGCCCCGGTCGCAATGATCGCCGCGACCACGTGAATCACCAACCACGGCGAATCCAACGCATCCCGCAGCGGCACCACGCCTTCAAACAACAGCAGAACGTCCGCCATCAGCGTGATCAGAATGAACGAAGTCACCACGGGCCCAAGCCACCCCAGCTTGAACCGCTTGTAGAACGCGAGATACCCGATCCCGACAAAACAGGTCGCCGTCAGGGTGAACTCATACATGTTCCCCCACGGCACCCGCCCCGCGGCCATCCCCCGCGCCACCATCGCCACGACGTGCACCGCAACGGCAACGACGGTCAGCGAGACCCCAATCCGCCCGAACAAGTCGGCGCGCTCCCGATCCTCAACAGCTGAGGGGTCGGCGGTGGCCGGGCCGGAGGCCATCCCACGAAGTGGGCTTGGGCTCTGGCCTACGGTCTGGCCGCCGCCGACACCGGCCGCAACCAGAGGCTCCGAAGCGACGGCAATCGGAGTAGCGCGCCGCATCAATGCCCACTCCCACAGATGCGCCAGAACCGCTAGGAAGTAAACAACGGCACAAGCCGCAACAGCCTGGTTGGAAAGCAATTCCCAACTATCGGAACTCATGACTCGTCCTCCGCACCCTTCATGCCCAGCTCACGAGCTAAATCTTCCACCTCGGGCGTCGGATCGCCCCCACTGCTGCGGTCGAGCGCAGCGATCTCGACCAGTCCAGACTCCGGGTCACGACGGACCCAGATGCGCCGCGGCCGGATGAACAGCGACCCGAGAAGGCCCAGGAGCGCCAGACACATGCCTAGCAAGGCCACCCAAGAGTCGGGCGCCTTCGAGATCTGCAGCTTCACGAACTGGCTCACGCCCTCGAAGGTGACGGTGCCGCGGCCATCCGGCAAGGTCGCCGTGTCGCCCTTCATCAGGTCGAGGCGAAGCGGCTTCTTCGCCGATGTCATGACGGGCTTGAGGCCTTTCATGTCCAGCGAGTACACGTTCTGCGGGATGCCGCTGTCGAGGCCGAGGTTGCCCTCGTAGACCAGCATCGAGACGGCGGGGTTGTCCGCTCGTGGGAACAGCGAGATCGGTCCGGTCGCCATCGTGAAGGCATAGGTCGGAAAGAACTCACCCTGCAGGCCGAGCTGCAGCCGCTGGCCCGTCGCGGTCTGCGAGTCCGGCACCTTCACGACACCGAACGAGCGGAAGTCCTGGCCTTCGGGCAGGAACACGGTCGGGCCGCTGTAGACGATCTTTCCCTTGCCATCGCGCACCGTGATGAGCGGGGCGTAGCCATGGCTGATCAGGTAGACCTGCGTGCCGTCGATGGTCAGCGGGTGGTTCACCGAGATCGACGCGGTCTTCATGGCGGCGCCGGGCGCGCTCGTGTAGTCCACGGTCGCATCGAACTGGTGCGCCATCCCGCGTTCGCGGCCGCTGTCGATGTAGTTGACGTTGAACTTCTTCACGGTGAACGCGAACGGCTTCAAGGAATCCGTCGAGAACAGGCTCCCGGACTGGAAGTCGTTGTACTGGCTCAGCGAGTTGGAGAATGCGTTGCCCTCCACGACGATCACGCCACCCTGGAACCCGAACAGCTTGCTCGCGGCCACGCCGAACAGCACGACGAGCACGGAGAAGTGGAACAGCAGGTTGCCCGCCTCGCGCAGGTAGCCGCGCTCGGCAGCCACCGAGCGGCCATCCTCGGCGACCTGGACGCGGAATCGACGGCGGCGCAGGACCTTGGTCGCCTCGGCGACGACGTCGTCATCGGCGCTCCACGAGCGGTGCGCACTCAGGCGCGCGAGGTTCTTCGGCGCGGCCGGCGGCTTGGCCCGCACACCCCGCCAGTACACGGCCAGGCGCGGCAGGACGCAGCCCACCAGCGAGATCAGCAGCAGGATGTAGATCGCGGAGAACCACACCGAGCTGTAGACGTCGAAGAGCTGCAGCTTGTCGTAGATCGGCGCGAGGGTCTTGTGCTGGGTCCGCCACTGCGAGGACAGGATGCTGTCGACGTTGTTCTGCGGGATCACCGACCCTGGGATCGCCGCCAGCGCGAGCAAGAACAGCAGGAACAGTGCCGTGCGCATCGAAGTCAGCTGACGCCAGATCCAGCGCGCGAATTCGAGCGGCCCCAGGGCAGGGGCGTCGGTGCGGTCGCTCATCAGATGACGCCCGTCGATCCGCTCGGGAACCAGCTCCGCAGGTCCTGGACGATGACGTTCCACCAACCGGTGACCAGAAGGATGCCCACCACGATCAACATGGCGCCGCCGATGCGCGTCACCCAGACCTGGTGGTTGCGCACGACCCTGATGGCACCCATCGCCCGTCGGTAGCTCAGTGCCGCAAGAATGAACGGGACGCCGAGGCCGAGGCAGTAGAAGAAGCTCAGCGTCATGCCGCGGCCCGCGGAAGCCGAGACCGCCGAGAGACCGATGATCGCGGACAGCGTCGGCCCGACGCACGGGATCCAGCCCAGGCCGAAGAGCATGCCGAGCAACGGTGCTGCGCCGATTCCAACGGCCGGCACCTTGTGGATGCGCAGATCACGTTGGAGCAGCTGCAGCGCGCCGATGAAGATCAGCCCGAGGACGATCACCATCACGCCGAGCACGATCGTGATCTGGCGCTGGTACTCGAACAGCCAGGCGCCGACGGCACCCGCCGTGTAGCCCAGCAGCATGAAGACGACCGAGAACCCGACGACGAAGCCGAACGCGCCGAGGAACATGCGTCCCCGCCGAGCGGACTCCAGGTCCGCGCCGCTGAGTCCGGTGACGTAGGAGAGGTAACCCGGAAGCAGCGGAATCACACAGGGGCTGAAGAAGGAGACCAGTCCGGCGACCATCGCGACCGGAATGGCGAGGAACATCGAGCCGTTACCGGCGGTGCTCGCGAACCAGTGGCCCATCAGAGAATCGCCCTCATGAGAGTCGGGTCTTTCCCTGGATGACGTCCTGGACGAGGTCCTGGAGGGTCACTGACGAGGTCAGCGCTCCGCTGACAGAGGCAGCCACCCGACCCTGCTTGTCCAGGATCACCGTGGTGGGCACCGCGTTCGGCGCGATCTGTCCCTGGAAGGCCAGCAAGGTCCGGCCGCCCTGGTCGAAGAGGCTCGGGTAGGTGACACCGAACCGTTGCTCGAAGGCGATCCCGTTGTCAGGGCTCGGGTCCTGGTTGTCGATGCCGAGGAATGCGACCTGCGAGCCGTAGGTCTTGGTGAGGTTCAGGTAGGCCTTCTGCAGGTGAGCGGCCTCCGCGCGACAGTCCGCGCACCACGAGCCCCACACGTTGACGACCACGACCTTGCCGCGCCAGCGGCTCAGATCGAACGACTCGCCGGTCAGCAGGCTCCCCGACACCGGACCCACCTGCTGACGCTGCGCGACCGGGAACTCACGGATCGCGCCATTGCCTGCGATGTAGCCGTTGCTACCACCGCCGCTGAACCCGCAAGCAGTCAGAACCAGGAGGCCAGCAACCAGCGCAACCAGCGTCCGAGGCAGCCGCCTCACTGTTCTTCCCCGCCATCGGCGCCGCCCGAGGAGAAGGCAGCCCGACGGTCCGCAGCCGGAATCATGTCGCCCGCAGGCTCGGAGTATCCGACGGTGACCAACTCGTCGCCGACGAAGCGCAGCGACGTCACGCTGCACAGCGTGCACTGACGTCGACGCGGGTCGTGCAGGTAGGAGCGCTTCTCGGCGCGCAGCCGCGCGATCCAGATCGGCAGCTGGTGCGAGACCAACAGGGCCTCGTGACCGGATGCGGCGATACGCGCGTCCTCGATGGCGCCCCACATGCGCGCGGCGACCTGCTTGTAGGGCTCGCCCCACGACGGCCGCAGCGGATTCCAGAGATGCAGCCAGGCCGCCGGGTTGTAGATCAGGCTCGAGCCGATCTTGAACGGCTTGCCGGCGAAGTAGTTCTCCGACTCGATCAGCCGCTCGTCGACGCCGACCTCGACCCCGCGGGCCGCGGCGAGAGGAGCCGCGGTCTGCTGAGCCCGCTCCAACGGCGATGAACGGATGACCGTGATGTCGCTGTCCCCGATGCGCTCGGCAACGCGATCGGCCATCGCCAGACCACGCTCGGACAGGAAGAACCCGGGGGCCCGCCCGTAGAGGATGCCCTCGGGGTTGAACACCTCACCGTGCCGCAGCAGGTGGACGGTGGTCTCGATGCCGCCCGGCTCAGTCACGCTCATGCCCCTTCGACCTGTGCAGCGGCCCGCGCGGCGGCCGGAAGTGCTTCGCAGACGGTGTTCAGGGCGCGATCGTCGTGCGCCGCCGAGAGGAACCAGACCTCGAACGCGCTGGGCGGCAGATACACGCCCTGATCGAGCATCGCGTGGAAGAAGGCCTTGAACGCCTCGGAGTTCTGAGCGGCCGCGTCGTCGTAGTTGTGGACGGCCGCCTGATCGGTGAAGAAGACGCTGAACATGTTGCCGTTGCTCTGCAGGACGTGCGGCACCCCGGCGGCCTGCAGCGCGGCGGTCGCGGCCTCGGCGACGACGGATGCGGCGTTGTCGACGGCCGCATAGACGGCGTCGTCGGCGAGGCGAAGGGTCGCCAGGCCGGCAGCAGTGGCGATCGGGTTACCCGACAACGTCCCGGCCTGGTACACCGCACCCTCGGGGCTGAGGTGGGCCATCACCTCGGCTCGCCCGCCGAATGCCGCGGCCGGGAAGCCACCGCCCATGACCTTGCCGAAGGTCATCAGGTCAGGCGTCCACCCCTCACGAGCGCCGTCCAGACCCCACTGACCCTGGCGGCTCACGCGGAACCCGGTCATCACCTCGTCGCTGATGAACAGCGCGCCATGTGCGGCCGCAGTCTCGGCCAAGAACCTGTTGAAGCCGGGCAGCGGCGGCACCACGCCCATGTTTCCCGGCGACGCCTCCGTGATCACGCAGGCGATTCGATCGCCGTGCTCGGCGAAGGCTGCCTTCACCGCGGCCTCGTCGTTGTAGGGCAGCACGAGGGTCAGCGCCGTCGAGGACTCGGGGACTCCAGGCGTGCCGGGAACGGCGAAGGTGGCCAGGCCCGATCCCGCCGAGGCCAGCAGTGAATCGACGTGACCGTGATAGCAACCGGCGAACTTCACCACGACGTCGCGGCCGGTGAACCCGCGCGCGAGACGGATGGCGGACATGGTGGCCTCAGTGCCCGAGGAGACCAACCGGACGCGCTCCACCGGGGTCCGCGCGATGATCTCCTCGGCCAGCTCGACCTCGGTGACCGAGGGCGTGCCGAACGAAGTTCCACGCCCCAGCGCGGCCTGCACCTGCGCGAGGACCTCCGGGTGCGCGTGGCCCAGCAGCATCGGGCCCCACGAGCACACCAGGTCGACGTACTCGTTGCCGTCGACGTCCGTCAGCCATGCTCCCGAGCCCGACGCCATGAATCGTGGGGTGCCGCCGACGGCGCGGAAGGCACGTACCGGGCTGTTCACTCCGCCAGGCGTCACGCCCTGGGCGCGCGCGAACCAGCGGTCGGATTCAGCAGTCGGCAGCGGAGACACCCCGCCATTGTCACCGAGCACCCTATGAACCAACCAATCGGGTCGAGCCCGATCCGGGGTTTTGTCGTGGTGCCACCACGGGCGTGAGACCATGCAGGGTAGAGCAACGTGGCGCGCGTCACGATTTCGCGTTTGGATCGTTGCACTTATCTGTACGCGAGGCGGCGCGGTTGAGAAGCATGGGCATGTGCCTGTGCCGGACGAAGAGCAGTACCAGGGAGTTGTTGCATGACTGACGCGAGCCACCGCGCCAAGCCGATCACGCGCCGAACCAAAGCACTCACGCTTGTACCCGTCACCGTTGCCTCCGTCGTCGCGACGGCAGCCGTGCTGACCACGCCGTTCGCCACCGCGTCCCTGCCAGCGGCGAAGCCGAAGCCGCTCCCCGGCGGCGGCACCGTGCCCGTCCAGGCGATCGAGACCCAGGCGACCGTGACGCCCAAGGGACAGATCGCCCCCGCCGTCCCGAAGAACGCGGTCGACGCGGTGGTTGCCGGCGCCTCGACCAGCGGCATTCCGGCGATCGCCCTCAACGCCTACCAGCGCGCGGCCGAGGTCATCAACGCCTCTGACCCCACCTGCAACATGCCGTGGGAGTTGATCGGCGCGATCGGTCGCGTCGAGTCCGACAACGGTCAGTTCGGCGGCAACCAGCTCGATGCCAAGGGCACTGCGGTCCCGGGCATCTACGGCCCTGTTCTCGACGGCACCAACGGCACCGCGGTCGTCCGCGACACCGATGGCGGCACACTCGATCACAACTCGACCTACGACCGCGCCGTCGGCCCGATGCAGTTCCTCCCGTCGACCTGGGCCGCCGTCGGAGTCGACGGCAATGGCGACGGCGTTCGCGATCCGCAGAACATCTACGACGCCTCGCTCGCCTCCGCGGTCTACCTGTGCTCCGGCCAGCGCAACATGTCCAACGACTCGAACCTGCGCTCCGCGGTCTTCAGCTACAACCACAGCACCGACTACGTGAACCTCGTGATCGCCATCATGAAGGCCTACCAGGCGGGCAACTTCTCCTCGATCCCGGCGGGCTCCTACGGTGCCGCCGCCGAGCCGTCCAAGGCCGCTCTGCCGAAGGCGAAGAAGACCAAGGCGTCCGCCAAGGGCACGTCCTCGCCGACCGCGTCGTCCACGCCGTCTCCGACCCCGAGCGGAAGCCCGTCGCCCACGGGCACGCCGACTCCGACCAAGCCCTCGAACCCGCTGGGGAGCCTGCTCGGCGGAATCCGCAAGACGCCGTCACCGGCCGCTTCGAACTCGCCGATGACCTCCAGCCAGGCGGCCAGCTACTGCCAGGCGCACCTGAGGGGCTACGCCGACCTTCTCGGCACGCTCCACACCACGTGCACCCGCAAGCTCACGGGCATGACGCCCGATCAGGCGGCGGCGGGCTGGGCCGCTCACCAGAGCAGCCTGGCGGCCTGGTTCAGGTCCTAGGTTTCGTGACGCCGCTTCGCGGCTCCTCAACCTGCGTCAGCTGAGCCAGGAGCTGGCTTCGAGCGCCCAGTAGGTGAGGATCACGTCCGCACCTGCGCGTGCGATCGAGGTCAGCGTCTCCTCGATCGCGGCCCGACGATCGATCAGACCCCGCTCGGCGGCGACCTCGATCATCGAGTACTCGCCGGAGATGTTGTAGGCAGCGACCGGGACGTCCACGGCGTCACGCACAGCACTGATCACGTCGAGGTAGGCGAGTGCCGGCTTCACCATCACGATGTCGGCACCCTCGGCGATGTCGAGCAGCGCCTCGCGCACGCCCTCGCGTCGGTTGGCGCCATCCTGCTGGTACGTCTTGCGATCCCCCACCAGGCTCGAGTCGACGGCCTCGCGGAACGGACCGTAGAACGCCGAGGCGTACTTGGCCGAGTAGGCGAGGATCCCGACGTCTTGCGCGTTCACGCTGTCGAGCGCCGTGCGGATCGCACGCACCTGGCCGTCCATCATTCCGCTCGGTCCAACCATATGAGCGCCGGCGGCCGCCATCGCCTGCGCCATCTCGGCATAGACCTCGAGCGTGCGGTCGTTGTCGACCTGACCGCGCTCGTCAAGCACACCGCAGTGCCCATGGTCGGTGAACTCGTCGATGCAGAGATCACCGATGACGGTGAGGTCCTCGCCCACCTCGGCCACCACGTCGGCGATGGCCACGTTGAGGATCCCGGACGGGTCGACGGCGCCCGACCCGACGGCATCCTTCGTCTCGGGGATGCCGAAGAGGATCATCCCGCCGAGCCCGGCGGCGACCGCGTCGTGGGCGACCTGCTTCAGCGAGTCACGCGTGTGCTGGACGACCCCGGGCATCGAGCTGATCGGGGTCGGCGCCAGCGCTCCCTCGCGCACGAAGACCGGCAGGATCAGCTGCGCAGGACTCAATCTCGTCTCGGCCACCATCCGGCGCAGGGCCGGCGTGCGGCGCAAGCGACGCGGACGAACCGTCGGGAAGCCGGAGGAGT
>JBQCDC010000184.1:0-13350 GCA_051961575.1 Marmoricola sp. | reverse complement strand
GGATCTTCTTGAGCGTGTTCGCCGCGTTCGCCTTGAACTCGGCGCTGCGCTTGGCCTTCGGGACCTTCAGGTTCTTGCCGAGCTCGAGGTCGTAGGCGGCGATGCCGTACTCGAAGAAGCAGGCGTTGATGAAGTTCCACAGCGGCTGCGCCAGGTAGAACGGGTGCCAGCGCTGGTCCTCGTCCACGCGCATGATGCCGTAGCCGAGGTCGTTGTCCTTGCCGATGATGTTCGTGTAGGTGTGGTGCAGCTCGTTGTGGCTGTGCTTCCACGCCTCCGACGGCGAGGCGTTGTCCCACTCCCACGTGGTCGAGTGGATCTTCGGGTCACGCATCCAGTCCCACTGGCCGTGCATGACGTTGTGCCCGATCTCCATGTTCTCCAGGATCTTGGCGACGGTCAGGCCCGCGGTGCCGACGAACCACGCCGGCGGGAACAGCGAGAACAGCAGCACGCCACGGCTGCCCAGCTCGAGCTTGCGCTGCACGTCGACGATCTTGCGGATGTAGGCGGCGTCGGCCTCGCCGCGGGTGTCGAGCACCGACTGGCGGATGGCGTCGAGGCGTCGGCCGATCTCTTCGATGTCGTCCGCGGTCAGGTGGTCGATCGGGGATACGGGGAGCTTGGTGATGGTGGTCATGTCTGTCTCCTTAGATGTCGAGGTGGCAGGGGCCGGCGGCGGCGTTAATACAGGTCTGGATCGGGACGCCACCGTTGTCGGTCTCGCCCGGGATGGCGGTGGTGATGGCGCCGTTGCGCAGATCGCGCACAGCGCCTTCCTTCAAGGGGATGACGCAGCCGAAACAGACGCCCATGCGGCATCCGCTCGGCATGAGGACGCCGGCGGCCTCGCCGGCATCGAGCAGCGCGGTTGCTCCGTCGGCCTCGACGGTGGCACCCGACGCGAAGGTGACGGTTCCGCCCTCACCGGCCTCGATGAAGGTCGGGCGGAACTGCTCGGTTTGGAGCGGGAGACCCCGCGTCTCGTGGTGTTTCGCCAACGCATCGAGCAGACCCGATGGACCACAAGCGAAGGTGGTGCGCTCGGCCAGGTCGGGAACGAGGGACTCGAGGTCGTTGATGTCGAGTAAGCCGTGCTGGTCGTCGTAGCGGTCGATCAGGTGGATGGCGCCGCTCGCACCCAACTCCTCGAGGTTCTCGATGAAGATCGAGTCCTTTCGCGTCGGCGCGACGTGGAGCACGACGATGTCGTGCTGGCTGTTCGTCACCACGCCTGCGTCGGTGACTGGGAACAGGTTGCGCAGCATGCCGATGACCGGCGTGATGCCGGAACCAGCAGTGACGAAGAGCAGCTTGCTCGGCGTCGTTGGGAGGACGAACTCACCGGACGCCGGCTCGAGGTGCACGACGGTGCCCGGCTGGCAGCGGTGGACGAGGTGGTTGCTGACCAGACCGTCGGGAACGGCCTTGACCGTGATCGAGATGAAGCCGTCGCGGCGTGGCCCGTGCGTGAGCGAGTAGGCGCGCCACTGGCGGACGCCGTTCACGTCGACACCGATGCGGATGAACTGACCGGGGACATGTCCGGCCCAGTCGGCGCCCGGCTTGAGCACCAGGGTGGCGGCGTCGGCAGTTTCAGGGTGCACGGAGATCACGCGAGCGCGCAGGTCGGCGCCGCTGCGGAGCGGTGCGAAGAGGTCGAGGTAGTCGGCGGGAAGCAGTGGCGTGGTCGCGGCCTCGACCATCCGCGTGAGCCGGTGTCGCAACTGAGTCGGCGGTGTCATCGTCGTGCTCATGACATCCAGAATCCATGACAAACCGGTTAAACTCATGACCGCTTGACGTGAATACGTCTATCAAAATTGTTCGGGCCGAACAAAGAAGGTGACTGGATGGCGACCCTTGGCCAGGTGCGGCTGTCGGGACCGGCCATCGCCGTGATGAAGGAGCGGCTTCCCGAGGTCTCCGCGGACATCGTGGCTGCCGTCGTCTCGGAGGTTCCGCCCTACCGGCGAGCGTTCTCCGGGCCGATGGGCGAGACCATCCAGACCGCCGTAGCCCTCGCGCTCGAGGGCTTCCTCGACCGGCTCTCACGCCATGCGACGGGAGAACCCGCGTCGGCGGATGCTGTGCGCCAGGGTTCCTATGACCTGGGCCGAGGAGAGGCACGATCTGGCCGCTCGACCGACGCGCTGCTCGCCGCCTACCGCGTGGGTGCCCGCGTGGCCTGGCTCGCGTTGTCTGAGGCCGGGGTGGCGGCGGGTCTGAGCGCGGAGCAGATGGCCGGATTCGCAGACGGCGTCTTCGCCTACATTGATGAGCTCTCGGCGCTCAGCGTCGCCGGCCACAACGACGAGCTGGAGACGACCGGCCGGGTTGCTGAGCGTCTTCGCGAGAGGTTGGCTCGGCTGCTGCTCACGGACGCACCGGCCGACGCGATCGCCGCCGCGGCTCGTCGGGCGGAGTGGCCCGAGCCGACGACGCTCACCGCTCTGCTGGTCGCGCCGGCCGAGGTGCGGGCCTGTCTGATGGCGCTCGGGCGCTTTGGGTCGCGCGCGCTGGTGGTGACCGAGGATCTCGCGGGACTGCCCGAGGATCTGGTCGTCGTCCTGGTTCCCGACGCGGATCGCGGTCAGCTACGTCGAGGACTTCAGCGGCTTCCGGTGGCGCTGGGGCCTGCCCGTCCCTGGCTCGCCGTCTCCGATTCCTTCGCCGTCGCCCTGCGGGCGGTCGGGCTCCGGACGGCGAGCGAGTTCATCGACGCGAACGATCACCTGGCCGAGTTGTTGCTCAGCAGCGACCCGGCCGTGCGTGCCGACATCCGCGCGCGGGTCCTCGCGCCGTTTGACGACCTTCGTCCCCAGACTCGCGAGAAGCTCGAGGAGACCTTGCGGGCGTGGCTGCTGTGCCAAGGCCCTCGTGACGACGTTGCGGAGCTGCTTTTCGTGCACCCGCAGACGGTGCGCTACCGAATGGGTCAGATCCGCGAGCTCCTCGGTGACCGCCTCAACGATCCGGCTGAGGTGCTGGATCTCGTGCTCGCACTGGGGTGACGACCCGATCGAATTGGCCGCATCCCGATCGAAATTTCACTCGGCATGCGGCAACATCACTACCCCCGTTGTGAAACCGTCAGAGCGCCAGCGACAACCCAGTGAGCTCCTCGGTGCGCGTCCACAACCGCTTGGCGAGCTCGGCGTCCTGCGCGTACGGGCTCAGCTTCGCGGGGCCGATGGGTCCACGCGACTCATGCATCCGCTGCGGTCCCGTGTAGGAACCGGCCTCGGCGACGGTCGCGGCGAAGAGCGTCGGGTCGGCTCCGCGCTCGGCGGACTGGAACACCAGCGGCAGCAGCGGTGCGGCGAAGGTGCGGATGAAGCGGTTGGCGCCCATGCCCTCGGGGGAGGCCACGAGGTGCGTGGCTGCGACGCCTGGGTGTGCGGCCGTGCTGACCAGGGTCGAGCCGCTCGCCTGAGCGCGCCGGTTCAACTCGAGCGCGAAGAGCAGGTTGGCCAGCTTGCTCTGGGCATAGTCGCGGCCGGGCTTGTAGTACTGCTCGGGGTTGCCCTCGACGACCCGCTCGTCGCCGCCGTGGTGGGCGATGGAGGCGACCGTGACCACGCGAGGTGCCGACGACGCCTGGAGCGCGGGCAGCAGTCGCGCGGTCAGCGCATAGTGGCCGAGGTGGTTGGTGCCGAACATGAGTTCGTGGCCGTCCTCGGTGGTGCGGTAGGTCGGCGGCTGCATCACGCCCGCGTTGTTGATGAGGAGGTCGAGGCGGCCCTCCCAGCGAGCGGCGAAGTCAGCCACGGACGCCTGCGAGGCGAGGTCGAGCTTCTCCACCCGCGTGCGGCCGGTCATCTTGGCCGCCGCCTCCTCTCCCGCGGTCACGTTGCGGCAGGCGAGCACGACCTCGGCGCCGTGGGCGGCGAGCTCGCGGGCGGTGTGGAAGCCGATGCCGTTGTTCGCCCCCGTGACGATCGCGGTCGTTCCGGTGAGGTCGGTCAGGTCAGCTGCTGTCCAAGCCATGACTCCGACTCTAAGTGCCGCTACTTGGACCAGATCAAGTCGTCCACCATGTGCCGCGAGCGCCAGCCGTCTCCCGTGCGCACGAGCTGGTGGTGGTAGTAGCCGCCCACCTCGACGACGTGCTTGGTGCCGTCAGGGTTGGTCGCGACCATTGGGTTGTAGAAGTACGCGGTCGCCTTGGCCGCGCTGCGTGACTCGTCGTCGAAGGTGATCGCCACCTGCCCGATCAGGTGCTGCCACGCGTCGAACAGCTCGAGGTTGCGGATGAACGGGATCGCCTCGCTCAGCGGACCGGCCGTGCCGCCGGTCGGCGTGTAGTCCAGAACGGCGTCCTCGGTGAAGACGTTGTAAAGGTCGTCCCACGTGCCGGTGTCGACCGCGCGCGTGTAGGCCGTGATGACGTCGACGATCTGCTGACGGTCGATCAGCTCCGCAATATCCATGCGCCCATCAGACCATCGGAAGACCAAAATGAGAACAGGTTCTAGTGGCTAATCTGCACGTCATGCGTCGCGTCGTGCTGGCTGTGGTGGCCGTCATCCTGGTCAATCTGCCGTGGGCGCACGACGCTTGGGTCCAGCACCAGCTCGACTCCTCGGGGGTCCACACCAAGGTGACGATCGTCGAGCACACCCACAAGCGCGGCCAGAACTTCGTCTCCTACCGATTCGCCAGGTCCATTGATCCGCAGCAGCGGCTCTTCGCCGCGGTCGTCTCCGACCGGGCCTACCGCGAGGCGACCACGACGGGCAGGCTGCCCGCGACCGTTCTGAAGGGTTCGCCCGCCTCGAACCGTGTGGAAGGCGAGGTCACCGGTTCGCAGGTGATCGTGATCGCCGTTGTCGGGGACGCGATCATCGTGCTGCTGGTCGGCTTCTCGCTGCTACGCCGTCGGAGGTGGAGTCGCTTCCGGGTCGTCGGGGTCGAGGACGACCTGGTGACGTTGATGCTCGGACGGCTCGAGCTGACCGCGCAGCTGGCGGACGACCCGGACACGAGGGCCCGGATCCAGCCAGCCCCCGGCGCGCGGATCCGCGGCGTCCTCTACCTCGAGCCGAGTGAGGACGTCGTCGAAGGCCCACCGCTCGGAGAGGTCACCCAACTCGCCGGCGCCGAGTATCGGGTGGCGGGCAGGGTGCGCTCGGTGACGGCGACGTCCACCGACCTCGTCCTCGACAACGGCTACGTGCTGCCGGTCTGCGGTGACGAGGTCGAACACGAGGCGGAGTTGAGGGGTCCCGCGGTGGCGACCGGGAGGCTTATCCTTGCCTCCAGCCGACCTCTGTGACGTAGCCCACTTTACGTTTCGCCACCTCTTGTCAACCCCGCTTTACAAAGCGTATGGTGATGTAAAGGGCTCGCCCAGTGGGTGGGTTGGCCCCGTCGCAGGAGGTTTCACCATGGCGAGCACAGCGTTCCCGAGCTCAACGGTGCCCGATGGCACCACCGAGATCTGGAAGGACAAGAAGCGCTACCTCTGGCTCTGGGGCTTGATGGTGCCCGGGCTGGGCGTCCTCTTCGCACTGGGCTTCATCGCCACGGGTGGCTTCTGGGCGTTCGCCCTCGTCGGGCCGCTCCTGATCAACGCGATCATCCCGACCCTCGACCTCATCTTCGGCCTCGACCCGTCGAACCCGCCGGACGAGGTCATCGAGGCGCTCGAGAACGACCCGTACTACCGCTGGGTCGTGATCATGTTCCTGCCGCTGCAGTACTTGATCCTCTTCGCGGGCTTCGCGCTGCTGGCCGATATCAACCCGGTCTCCTGGGTCCTGCACCATGTCGGGCTTGGCGCCTGGGGCGTGGCGCACCTGAGCTCGAACCTCATGGCGGCCCACATCCACTCGGCCGTCTGGGTCAAGGTGTTCTGGGCATTCTCGATGGCCGGTCTGATGGGCATCGGCATCAACACCGCGCACGAGCTCGGTCACAAGAAGGTCGAGGTCGAGCGCTGGCTCTCCAAGATCGCGCTCGCGCCGACCTTCTACGGCCACTTCTACATCGAGCACAACCGCGGTCACCACGTGCGCGTCGCCACCCCTGAGGACCCGGCGTCGTCCAAGCTCGGCGAGACCTTCTGGGCCTTCTGGCCGCGGACGGTCCTCGGCTCGCTCAAGTCGGCCTGGGGCCTGGAGGCCAAGCGCTACCGCCGCAAGAACACCCACCCGTTCCATCTCGGCAACGACGTGCTCAACGCCTGGCTGATGTCGGTCGTCCTCTACGGCGCCATCGGTGCGCTCTACGGCTGGAAGGTCCTGGCCTTCGCGCCGATCGTGATCATCTGCGGGTTCTCGCTGCTGGAGATCGTCAACTACCTCGAGCACTACGGCATGCTGCGCCAGAAGGTCGGCGCCGAGGGCAAGGAGCGCTACGAGCGCGTGCTGCCGATGCACAGCTGGAACAGCAACAACATCGTGACGAACATCTTCCTGTACCACCTGCAGCGCCACAGCGACCACCACGCGAACCCCACGCGTCGCTACCAGACGCTGCGCGACTTCAAGGAGTCGCCGGCACTGCCGACCGGCTACGCGGGCATGATCAACCTCGCGCTGATCCCGCCGCTGTGGCGCAAGGTGATGGACCAGCGGGTCGTCGACCACCTCGACGGCGACGTCACCCTCGCGAACATCCTGCCTCGCAAGCGCGAGTACTACCTCGCGAAGTTCCCGCCGCCGAGTGAGCACAACCTCCACGACGACTACTTCGCGCAGAAGTTCGAGGGTGAGGTTCTGGCCGCGCGCTGTCCCGGATGCGAGTACATCTACGAGGTCGCTGCCGGCGACGAGCGCGAGGGCTGGCCCGCCGGCACCGCGTGGAACGAGATCCCGGATGACTGGTGCTGCCCCGACTGCGGCGTCCGCGAGAAGCTCGACTTCATCCCCGTCGACCCCGAGACCCTGAAAGTGAGCAGTGCCTCATGAAGATCGTCGTTGACTACGACGTGTGCGAAGGACACGGCATGTGCCAGGCGATGGCGCACGAGTACTTCGAGCTCGACGATGACGACAACCTGGAGATCCTCAACGAGACTCCGCCGGAGGAAGACCGCGCCAAGGTCAAGGCCGCGATCGAGTCCTGCCCGGTCTCCGCGTTGACGTTGGTGGACTGACACCATGCCCGCTCGTCGGCTGCTGCCGGATCTGTTCTCTAAAGTAGAGACCATGTCCGGCAGCGCTGGCGCGTCGGTCTTCGCGGCCGACCGACCCAAACCTGAGGTGCCCATTCGTGAGCGCCTCATCGTTGCTGCCATCCACTTCACCGTGACGAACGGCTGGGCCGAGCTCACGATGGCCAAGTTGGCCAGCCTCGTGGGCGTCAGTCGTCAGACCGTCTACAACGAGCTCGGCAAGAAGCCGGAGCTCGCGCAGGCCATGGTGCTCCACGAGTTGGCCCGCTTCCTGACGCGGGTCGATGAGGCTTTCGTCAAAGAGCCCGACGACGTCATCCGCGCTGTCGAGCTGGCCGCGCGTTCGGCGCTGGAGATGGGCGAGAACAGCCCCCTGCTGCGAGCGGTGCTGACCGCCCGCCAGGGAGCGGAGAGCGACCTGCTCCCGCTGCTCACCACGCATTCGTCGGCGATCCTCGACACGGCGCGCGTGATGATCACCGAGCACGTGCTGACCTACGACCTCCCGATCGAGCGCGCCCGTCTGGACACCCTCATCGACATGGTGGTGCGGCTGGTGCTGAGCCACATCATGCAGCCCGGGGGAACGCCCAAGGAGACGGCCGCCGCGATCAGCTGGATCGCCGCCAAGGTGCTCGAGCTCGAGCACTCGGGCTTCTAGGTCACTCAGGCACGCGGCGGTAGGCGCCGTCGGAGGCAGCCGTGGCCATCGAGGCGTAGGCGCGCAGAGCGGCCGACACGTACCGATCCCGGTCGAGCGGCGTGTACGGCTTGTCCCGCTTCTCCTGGGCGATACGACGCTCGTCGAGCACGGCCTGGTCGACCTCGAGCTCGATCGACCGGTTCGGGATGTCGATCGCGATCGAATCGCCGTCCTCGACCAGCGCGATCAGACCGCCGCCGGCCGCTTCCGGAGAGATGTGCCCGATGGAGAGGCCGCTGGTGCCTCCGGAGAAGCGCCCGTCGGTAATGTGTGCGCACTTCTGACCGAGGCCGCGACCCTTGAGGAACGACGTCGGGTACAGCATCTCCTGCATGCCGGGACCGCCCTTGGGGCCCTCGTAGCGGATCACGACGACGTGACCCGCCTCGACCTTCTTGTTCAAGATGCCCTCGACCGCAGCGTCCTGGGACTCGAACACGATCGCGGTGCCGCGGAAGACCAGGCACTCATCGGGGACGCCGGCGGTCTTCACCACGCAGCCCTCCGGCGCGATGTTGCCCGACAGGATCGCCAGCCCGCCGTCAGCGGAGTAGGCATGATCGAAGTCGCGGATGCACCCCTCGGCGGCGTCGGTGTCGAGCGAGCTCCACACGTTGCTCGTGGAGAACGGCTCGGTGGTGCGCACACCGCCGGGCGCGGCGAGGAAGAGCTCCTTGGCCGCCGCGCTCGGAGACTCGGCGCGGATGTCCCACTCGCTCAGCCACTCCTCGACCGAGTTCGAGTGGACCGTGTGCACGTCGGTGTTCAGCACGCCGCCGCGGTTCAGCTCGCCGAGCAGCGCGGGGATTCCGCCGGCCCGGTGCACGTCCTCCATGTGGTACTTCGGGCTGTTGGGCGCGACCTTGGACAGACAGGGCACGCGGCGAGAGATCGCGTCGATGTCGTGCACGTTGAAGTCGACCTCGGCCTCGCGAGCCGCGGCGAGCAGGTGCAGCACGGTGTTGGTCGAGCCACCCATGGCCACGTCCAGCGCCACCGCGTTCTCGAAGGCCGACCGGGTCGCGATCGCGCGCGGCAGCACCGCGTCGTCTTCGTCCTCGTAGTAGCGCTTGCACAGGTCCACGACCAGGCGGCCGGCCTCGATGAACAGGTCCTTGCGCGCCGCGTGGGTGGCCAGGGTCGAGCCGTTGCCCGGCAGCGAGAGACCGATGGCCTCGGTCAGGCAGTTCATCGAGTTGGCGGTGAACATGCCGGAGCAGGAACCGCAGGTCGGGCAGGCGGACCGCTCGATGGTGTCGAGCTGCTCATCGGTGACGGCGTCGTTGGCCGAGGCGATCATCGCGTCGATGAGGTCGAGCTTGTCGTGCACGACGCCCTCGATGGCGACCGTCTTGCCGGCCTCCATCGGGCCACCGGACACGAAGACCGTGGGGATGTTGAGACGAAGGGCGGCCAGCAGCATGCCGGGCGTGATCTTGTCGCAGTTGGAGATGCAGACGAGCGCGTCCGCGCAGTGCGCCTGAACCATGTACTCGACGGCATCGGCGATCAGCTCGCGGCTGGGCAGCGAGTAGAGCATGCCGCCGTGACCCATCGCGATGCCGTCATCGACCGCGATCGTGTTGAACTCCTTGGCGACGGCACCCGACGCCTTGACCGAGTCCGCGACCAGCTTGCCGAGGTCGCGCAGGTGCACGTGGCCCGGGACGAACTCCGTGAACGAGTTGGCGACGGCGACGATCGGCTTGCCGAAGTCGGAGTCGGTCATGCCCGTGGCGCGCCAGAGCGCGCGGGCGCCGGCCATATTGCGGCCCTGGGTCGAGGTTGCGGAGCGGAGGGGTCGTGCCATGCACCAAGTTTGCCAGCCTTCACCATGCCCGGGATCTCGCAGCCGTGACTCGGACGCGATCCGGGGCGTTGTAGCAGCGTGGATAGAACGCGTTCTTGGTCTAGAGCAGCGATGGCCGTCGTCGGCGTGGTCGCCATGATGGGCTCGCTCGGCGTGATGGTCGAGTCGGCCCAAGCGAGCAGTGGGTCGTCCTTCTCTTGCAGCACGACGCGCGGCTCCTTCGTGCCCGCCAAGGCGAGCATCAGCCACGTCGGGCGCGTGCGCGTGATCTCCGTGGGCACGAACAGTGACGGGTCGATGGGCACGCCCCCGCTGACGGACCAGGGCAAGCGGTGGCTGGCCTGGTACAAGTACAGCTCCAAGCCGGGCACCGGCAAGGGCGGCGTAGCCACCGACGCGCACACCTGGCCCGACGGCAGCGCGCTCGGCAACCAGCTCCTGAAGAGCCTGGTCAAGGGCGACACGATCGTCCTCACCGATGCGAAGGCCCACAAGCGCGTCTGCTACCGGGTCACATCGCGTAAGCAGTACCCGCGCTCGAAGGTGCCGATGAACACCGTCGTCTACGGCACCGGCAAGGGTCAGACGATGAGCATCGTCGTCTGTTCCGGGCGGCGCCTGGGCCCCGGCAACTGGACCGACCGCACCGTGTGGCTCGCCAAGGCGGTGAAACCGGCGGCCCCCAAGCCCCCGACTCCGCCGCCCCCGCCGTCGGGCGGTCTGCTCGGCGGTTTGCTGGGAGGCCTTCTCTAGTTCGTGTTCCTAGGTAGTGTCACCGTGTGACCATCCTCGATGACGCCCGCGAGGGCATGAACACTGCGATCCGCCCCCAGGACGACCTTTTCGGCCACGTCAACGGGACCTGGTTGGACACGGTTGAGATCCCATCGGATCGTGCGAGCTGGGGTCCCTTCGTCACCCTTGCCGACGAGGTCGAGGTGCAGGTCCGCGCGATCATCGAAGAAATGAGCGAGGGGAAGGTCCCCACTGAGGAGGCCCAGAAGATCGGCGACCTCTACGCCTGTTTCCTGGATGAGGACCGCATCGAGGCCCTGGGGGCGACCCCGCTCGAGAAGACCTTCGACTGGATCGCCAAGGTCCGCAGCGTCAGCGACCTCGGCTGGTTCCTCGGCGGCTACGAGCGCCGCGGCGGTGGCGGCATCTTCGGCTCGTACGTGAACACGGACGACCGGAACTCGGATCGCTACCTGGTCCACATGAGCCAGGGTGGTCTCGGACTGCCGGACGAGAGCTACTACCGCGAGGACAAGTTCGCGGAGATCCGTACCAAGTACGTGGACTACCTCGAGCGGATGCTGACCCTCGCGCAGCGCGACGACGCCCGAGGCGTGGCCGAGCGGGTGTTCGCACTGGAGACCGAGATCGCGAAGGGCCACTGGGAGCGCGCCGAGACGCGTGACGTCCAGAAGACGTACAACCTGATGACGCACGACGAGGTGCGCAAGCTGCTGCCGTCCTTCGACCTCGACGCCTATGTCACCGAGATCGGTGGGTCCGAGGAGACCTTCGCCGAGGTGGTCGTCCGCGAGCCGTCCTTCTTCGAGCACCTCGAGACCGTGCTGACCTCGACGCCGATCGAGACTTGGCGCGAGTACCTCGTGGTGAAGGCGATCCGCGGGTCGGCCGCCTATCTGTCGAAGGACTTCGTCGAGACGAACTTCGACTTCTACGGTCGTACCCTGTCGGGCACCCCCGAGCTCCGCGCTCGCTGGAAGCGTGGTGTCGCCCTCGTCGAGGGCGCGCTGGGCGAGGCGGTCGGCAAGGAGTACGTGGCCCGGCACTTCCCGCCCGAGTCCAAGCAGCAGATGGACACGCTGGTGGAGAACCTGCTGAAGGCCTACCGCGTGAGCATCGCCGCCCTGGACTGGATGGGCGAGGAGACCAAGCAGCGCGCCTACGAGAAGCTCGACACCTTCCGGCCGAAGATCGGCTACCCGGTCAAGTTCCGCGACTACAGCGCCCTCTCGATCTCGAAGGACGACCTGATCGCGAACATCCACGCGATCGCCGCGTTCGAGACCGACCGCGAGCTGAAGAAGATCGGCAGCCCGGTCGACCGCGACGAGTGGTTCATGCTGCCGCAGACCGTCAACGCCTACTACAACCCCGGCACCAACGAGATCTGCTTCCCCGCGGGCATCCTGCAGAAGCCGTTCTTCTCCCCCGAGGGCACGCTGGCCGAGAACTACGGCGGCATCGGCGCGGTCATCGGCCATGAGATCGGCCATGGCTTCGACGACCAGGGTGCACAGTACGACGGAGCCGGCAACCTCAACGACTGGTGGACGGCCGAGGACAAGGCCGCCTTCGAGGTGAAGTCGAAGGCGCTCATCGAGCAGTACAACGGATTCAGCCCGCGCAATCTGCCCGGCGAGCACGTCAACGGCCCGCTGACTGTGGGCGAGAACATCGGTGACCTGGGTGGGCTCACGATCGCGATCAAGGCCTACCGGCTCGCCCTGGAGGAGGTTGAGCGGTCCGAAGGGCGTCACGAAACCCTCGACCTCGAGTCGCTGTTCTTCAACTGGGCCTACGTGTGGCGGACCAAGCGTCGGCACGAGCTCGAGCAGCAGTACCTGGCCACTGACCCGCACAGCCCGCCGGAGTTCCGCGCGAACATCGTGCGCAACCTCGACGAGTTCCACGAGTTCTTCGGAACCAAGCCGGGCGACGACCTCTGGCTCGACCCTGAGGACAGGGTTCGGATCTGGTGATCCTTCGCCGGCGCCGATGGGTGGTGGCTGCGGCCGTTGCCCTCGGGGTCGGTGTCGTGGGTCTGGCGGTCGGACTCTCTGCGTCGGACTCGTCCGGCTGTTCGGCCGCGGCGGTCGGGCCCAGCGAGGTTCCCCCGGTCTTCGCATCGCCCGACGCTCCTGTGGTGCGCACGGACCCCGAGCTCGTGTCCTTGATCGGCGCCCTGCAGCGCTCCGGCCTCGGCCGGGTGATCGGTGCCGTCGGCTATGACCAGGCGCACTGGCTGAGGTCGGCCGCGGTTCCGGGCGGTTTCGCCACCTGGACGGCGGACAACGCGGTGATCGGGTTCCGCGACGTCTCCGGGCGGGCTCGATGGGGCCTGCGCCAGACAATAAATCCGCAGGCTTGGGCGGTCGCCGGACGCGACTTCGTCAACCTCGATCTCCGTCCTGGTCGTGCTGTACGCGTGGCGAGCTACGACGCGGCGATCGGCACGGCGCGCTGGTGCGCGGACGTCGGATCGGCCACGGCCTACGGTGACCCGCTGACCGTGGCCTCCGGGTCGTCCGGCTCGGTGTGGGTGGTGACGGCCGGTCCGACGCTCAGTCACGTCGACGATGGCGGCGAGGTCGTGGCGCGCAGGGCGATGACCGGCGTCGATCGCGCCGCCTACGTGAAGCAGATCGGCTCGATGCTGGTCGTCGGTGGTCGAGCGAGCCATCTGTTGACGGCACCCGATCCGAAGGTGCCTGCCCCTGCTTCCGACGATCCGGCGGTCACGGCCTTCGACGCCGCCAGTCACAAGGTGCGCTGGCAGTGGGGCCGAGGCGTCATGGCGCACGTGGTCGGCGAGGAGAACGGTGTTCTCGTGGTCGAGGTCGCGCGTGGCGAGGACCTGAGCCTGGTCGCGCTCGACTTCGCCGGGCATCAGCGCTGGAGCACGGACCTGCCCACCCGAACCACCGCTGACATGACGTTGCGGGACGGCACCGTGATCGTGCG
>JBQCDC010000183.1:0-4075 GCA_051961575.1 Marmoricola sp. | reverse complement strand
CTGCACTTCCAGCTCTACGAGCTCTCCGGCATCACGCTGGTCTACATGTATTTCCTCGTGCCGCGCATGGTCCTGGTGATCATGCCGGCCCTGGAGGGCATCTAGGCACAGTGGGGTGAGGCTGCGGAGAACCTGGGGGCGACCAAGCTCCAGTACTGGCGCTGGGTCGCCGCGCCGGTTCTGCTGCCGAGCTTCCTCGGCAGCCTCTTGCTCGTCTTCTGCGCGGCCTTCTCCGCCTACGCCACTGCGAACGCGCTCAACTCGAGCTTCGCGCTCGTCACCATTCAGATCGCCTCGATCATGTCCGGCAACGTCATCGCCGGCCAGGAGAACCTCGGCGCCGCACTCGCCGTCGACATGATCGCGATCGTTCTTCCGCTGACGCTCGTCTACCTGTGGCTGCAGCGCCGTACGTCGAGGTGGTTGGCATGAGCATGCTCCGACCGACCCTGATCAAGCCGTCGTGGGGAACCGTGGCGCGGTGGTCGATCCTGATCCTTGCAGCGGTCTACTTCTTCGGCCCGCTCGCGGCCGCCATCAGCTTCACCCTGAAGTCGACGACGGGAGGGTTCAGCTTCGACGCCTATACGTCGATCTTCAACGCGCCAGCGACGGGCGGCGTCAGCTTCCTGAGCGCGCTCACGTTCTCGCTGGGCCTGGCTGCCGGGACGATCGTCCTCGCCATCCTGCTGATGGTGCCGACGCAGTTGTTGCTGAACCTCTACGCGCCGAGGTTCAAGCCGATCGTCGAGGTGATCAGCCTGCTACCACTGGTCTTCCCGCCGGTGGTGTTGGTGGTGGGCGTGAAGGACGTGTACGGAGCGTCAGCGCCGAGCGACAACGGTTCCGGGAGCTTCTTCTTCCCGATTCTCAAATGGATCAACGATCCGGGGCCCCCGCTTCTGCTCGTGATCCTCTACGTGGTCATGGCGATGCCCTTCGTCTACCGCGCGCTCAACAGCGGCATCGAGACGGTGAACCTCCGCACGCTGGTGGAGGCCTCGCGCAACCTCGGCGCAGGCTGGGTCACCACCACTCTGCGAGTCGTGATGCCGGCCCTGCGGACCAGCATCGTCACCGCAGCGTTCCTCTGCTTCGCCCTCGCGATGGGTGAGTACACCGTGGCCGGCATCTTGGGTTACACCAAGCCCTTCCCGATCTGGCTGACGGAGCTCCAGACCGGATCCGGTCAGGAGCAGGCCGCCGTCTCCGTCTTCAGCCTCGTTCTCGTCGAGCTCGCACTTCTCGTGGTGAGCGGGCTCACCGCACGCCGCACCAAGAAAGGTCAAGCATGACTACCGCTCCTTCGATCAAGTCTCTGACCGAGAAGGCGGGCGCCTCGGCGGCGTTCGACGGCGTGCGCCGGGTCTTCGGCCAGATGAGTGCGCTCGACAGCTTCTCGTTGACGATCGAGCCCGGCGAGCTGCTGGCACTGCTCGGCCCGTCCGGCTGCGGCAAGACCACGGCTCTCCGCATCCTCGCCGGCTTCGACCGTCCGACGACGGGCTCGGTGCTGGTCGACGGTCGTGAGGTCTCCGGCATCCCGGCGAGCAAGCGCGACATGGGGATGGTGTTCCAGTCCTACAGCCTCTTCCCGACGATGTCGGCGCTCGACAACGTCGCCTTCGGTCTGCGGGTTCGTGGGGCGAAGCCGTCGGTGCGCCGCAAGGCTGCCGGTGATCTGCTCGAGCTGGTCGGACTCGGCGCGCACGTTCAGAAGTATCCGCATCAGATGTCGGGTGGTCAGCAGCAGCGCGTGGCACTCGCGCGCGCCCTCGCGATCCAGCCGCGCCTGCTCCTCCTCGACGAGCCGCTGTCGGCGCTCGACGCCAAGGTGCGCGAGCAGCTGCGCGACGAGATCCGCCGCATCCAGACCGAGGTCGGGGTCACCACGGTGATCGTCACGCACGACCAGGAGGAGGCGCTGTCGATGGCCGACCGCGTCGCGGTGATGAATGCCGGTCGCCTCGAGCAGTGCGCCACGCCATCCGCCCTCTACGAGCGTCCCGCCACCGTGTTCGTGGCCGAGTTCGTGGGCACGATGAACCGCATCACGGGTGTGATGGAGTCGGAGAATCGCGTGCGGGTGCTGGGCAAGGTGCTTCCGATTGAGGGTCCGCCGGTCAGCAGCGGATCCGAGGTGAAGGTGTTGGTGCGCCCCGAGTCCCTGACGCCGTGCACCGCCGGCGAGATCTGGACCGTTCTTGCTTCGACCTTCCGCGGCGCCACCACGCGCCTGCGGCTCCGCTCGGCGGAACACGGTGACGTCGTCGTGGACATCGCTGCGCACCGCACCGCGGAGTTCCCGGTCGGCACGACCACCGCGCTCGACCTCCCGGACCGGCCAGTCCTGGTCGCCGCCGCGTGACCGCCGGAGGTCTCGCTGCCGTCCTGTTCGACATGGATGGGACGCTCGTGGACACGGAGCGGCTCTGGTGGGACGCGACGGCGGCCGTCGCCGACTCGATCGGCCGCCCGCTGACTGCTCATGACGAACCGGCCGTGACGGGACGTCCGGTCGGGTACACCGCCGAGTTCCTGAACGCGACGTCCGACTCACCGATCTCGCTGGACGCGCTCTGCGCCGCTCTCGAGGACGCCTTCGCATTGCGGGTACAGGAACAGCTCGTTCCACGGCCGGGAGCCGTCGAGCTTCTGGATTCCCGTGTGCACAAGGGAATTCCGACCGCGATCGTGTCGGCCTCGCCGAGGCGCGTCGTGGACATGGTGGCGATCGCGCTGGGTTCGGCGCTGTTCACGACCACGGTCGCTGTCGAGGACACGGACCACACCAAGCCGATGCCCGATCCGTATGAGCTCGCGGCCGCGATCATCGGGGTGGAGCCGCGCGCCTGTGTGGCGGTCGAGGACACCCAGATCGGCGCCGAGGCTGCTGAGGCCGCGGGTTGCGCGGTGCTCGTCGTGCCCTCGGACGGTCAGAACGTCCTGCCGAGTGCTCGCCGCACCATGAAGTCGTCCCTTGCGGGGCTGGGCCTCGACGACCTCGTCGCTCTCGTCAGCTGAGGAACTCGTCCATCACAGCCGGAGCGAGACCCAACGCCGTCGTCATCCCGATACCTGAGGTCACCGCCACCACGCGGGTTTGCGAGTTCGGTGCCGCGATGAGGAAGTCCGTCTGCGTCGAGTGCGCGTAGACGCCGCGCCAGCGACGCCGCACCGTCAGGTCCTCCCCGAAGAGCCGCGCGCCCTCGCGCAGGATGAGGTTCGCGACGTCCTCGTCATCGAACGGCGTCAGAGTCCGGTCGTAGTGGTGGGTGTCGCCGAGCACGATCGATCCGTCCGGGCGCTGGGTCAGCATCAGGTTCACGCCCGCTTCCAGCAGCTCGGGGCTCTCCGCCTCGATCCTCGCCTGGACGCGAGCCGCGCTCGGCTGAGCAGCGAAGCCGCCGTACCGCAGTAGCGAGGTTCCGGTGAAGACCGCCGGGTCGACGACGATGTCGCGCGGCGGCGCGATCTCGAACATCTGCAGACGGCAGCGACGAGCGGCGACGGTGTCGGCGATCTCGGGGAAGAGTCGGTCGACGTCGTGGCCGGCGGCGTGCACCACGCGGGCTGCTTCGAACGTTCCGCGATTGGTGACCACGCGACCCTCGCCGACTGCGGTCACGTTGACGCCGAACTTCACCTCGACGCCTTGGTCGATCAGCCACTGGGCGATCGCCGGAACGGCCAAGCGCGGGTCGGTGCGTAGGTCGCCTGGAAGCCACGCGCCGCCGACGGTCTCGGGAGGACGCCAGTTGATCCGACGCTGGACGTCCGCGGCGTCGAGCAGCTGAACCTCGTCCTGGCCGCGGTCTGCGGCGAACTCCTGGAGGACGGCAAGCTCATCCGTGGTGCGGGCCACCGCCACCGTGCCGTGGGTCTCGAGCTCGAAGCCCGCCAGCTCGGCGAGCATCCGCCAGCGCTTGTTGGCCTCTCGGGCATAGGTGAGTGCCTCGCCGGTCTGCGGTGTCGTGCAGATGTGCCCGAAGTTGCGCACCGAGGCGCCGACCGCGCGGTCGTCGCGCTCGAGCACCGTCACCGACAGGCCGCGCAGGTGCGCATCCACCGCGTG